>JALUSH010000131.1 GCA_027016675.1 Thermodesulfovibrio sp. | reverse complement strand
AGATATTCCTGGGCAATATCCTTACCAGCAAGACCAAAAGCCAGTGAAAGGGCAAACACGAACCCCCCGAATAATATGGTAAATGCAACAATTACCGTGTCTTTACCTATACCAAGCTGTTCCAGTGCCATGGTAGTGGTAAGGATAAGGATACCTATCTTTACCACCCTGCTAATCAATCCTGAGTAACGGATACCTGCATTTACTGATGCTATGAGTGTTGCCCTTGAAAAAAAATTTCCCAGAAGCACACCTGATACTATAATTACAATGGCAACAAATATATTTGGAAGGTATAGGAAGAATTTTTCAAGGAGGTCTTCTATTGCTGGTAACCTGAGAGCGTAAAGGGACATTATTACAAAAGACACCACTATGAGCCAGTATATAGCCTTGCTTATAAGAACAGCTGGCGTATCCCTTAGCCCACCCTTTTTTAATGAATCAGTCAGCCCTATCCTCTGACAGAATTTGTCAGCATTTATTATGTCCATAAGCTTTACAAGCATGCTCTTGACTATCCATGCTATAAAAAACCCTACGGCAATTACTATGATAGAGCTTAGTAGATTGGGAAGAAATTCCACTATCCTGTCAAAAAAACTCTTTATAGGATACACAAATACTCTATACAATATATCTTTCATATCAATACCTCCTTCTTGGATATCCTCCCTAAGTTATATTTTATCCTTTTATTCCTCAAACCATCTTTCAATGAGATAGTTTTTTTCCCTCTCAAAGGTCATGCAGAGTTCTTCCAGTCTGTCCTCCACCTCTTCTGCAGAGCTTTCCCATGTCTCAATCACAAAAGATGCTACCTTGCCAAGATACAGCGGTGTCAGTGATTTTATTATATGCTCCTCGTTCATTACCCTCCTGTGACATGCAATGGCAAAGTTATAGATTATCTCCGCCCACACATTATCAGGAAAACGAAACTTTTCTCTTGATGACTGGGAAAGGCTTGTGAGAAACCACATCAACTCTTCAGGTAATATGGATTCATACAGGGGAACCAGTTCCTTCATGGCAAGATTAAACTTGTTTATCATACCATCAAGATTTACATTTATCGGCTCCAGCCCTACGGCATAAACAAACCCGAAGGTGGGGATATCCATGGAGCCCTGCACAGACTTCCACACCTCTTCATACTCCTCCATGAGATGAAAAACCGAACTGACCACCTGATGCAACATTGCACTCAGGTCTGCCCCTGGGTCCTTTGGATCATGAATCTTTGCACCAAGAAAGGACTGACATATCTTGAATTTATTGGCAACAGCTGTTGTGGTCATCCAGATGTCTATTCCATATCGTGCCACATCTGTATCCCATACATCCTTGGTAAGATAAAAGGATGCAAGCCTTCCCGAGAATCCAAAATCACCTCCTATGGGCTGTCTGATTCTTTTTCCATAAAGTGCCCTTGTAAGGGGATAAACTATGGTGTTTGTTATTGTTCCATCATATTTATGTCTATGATAATAAGGTGCCACATAATCATAGCCACCATCAATAACAGGTCTTATCAATAACTCTATCCATTCAGGTGTGATGCTTCTCAGATCAGAATCAACCACTGCACAGGCCCTTACATTCAGTTCTCTGGCAATTTCGAATATGGTTCTGAAGGCACTACCCTTTCCAGGGATACCCTGGTAGGGTGTAACAATCTTATAAAACCTGCCCACCCTGTGCTTCAGAAGTATGGATTCAAAGTCAACAGTTGTCTCCCTCACCACATCCATTGTTCCATCTGTTGAGCCACCATCAGAATTCACAAGCACTGACCTTGCATCCGGGAAGTATTTGGTCAGGCCTGCCTGAACAGCCCTCACTACATGACCTATGGTTTTTGCATTGTTATAGCTTGGAATACCCACAAGGATATCAGCCTCTGATATCTCCTCGACCTTTTCTTTGACCTCTTTCCTGAGTATAACAGAATTATCAACCATAACCTCTATTGACTCATTGTAAGTATTCATGTTTAAATGTTATATCATACCATAACTTATGAAAAAACACCCATAGGAGGCCCTTGTGAAAAGAGTTCCCATGACAAAAGAGGGATACGAAAGGTTAAAAGAGGAACTGGAGTACCTACTCAAGGTTGAAAGACCTAAAAATATAAAGGATATCGAGGAAGCCCGTGCCCATGGTGACCTCAGTGAAAACGCAGAGTACCATGCAGCAAAGGAAAAACAATCTTTCATCGAGGGCAGAATCAGGGAACTCCAGGCCAAGATTGCACAGGCTGAGATTATAGACCCTTCAAAGATGAGTCACAACAGGGTTGTATTTGGAGCCAGAGTCAAGGTATATGATACAGAGTCAGATGAGGAAAGGGTCTTCTTTCTTGTAGGGCCTGATGAGGCAGATGCATCAAACGGTAAGATCTCTGTTACCTCTCCTGTTGGCAAGGGACTTATTGGAAAAGAAGTGGGTGATATAGTGACCATAAAGGCACCAGGAAGAACCTTTGAATATGAAATAGTTGAGATCAGTTTTGAGTAGACTATCTTATTTGGAAGTAATAGACAACAGAGAAATAACTGACAGAGTCTTTATCTTACGTCTCAGATTAACAGAGAGTGTACTAAAACCTGAGCCAGGACAATTCTATTTACTCCGGCCTGATACTGGCTACGACCCCCTTTTAGGGAGACCCTTCAGTGCCTTCAGATGGAACAGTGACTGGATAGAATTTCTGATAAGAAAGACCGGAAGAGGTACAGCACTCCTGAGCAAATTTAGACCAGGAGACCATATCCGTCTCCTCGGACCTCTTGGCAGGACCTTTCCTTCTCCCTCACCTCATAAAACACCTGTACTGTTGGCAGGTGGCATTGGAATGGCCTCTGTTTATTCACTACTATTGAATCGTAAAGGGGATTATATCTTCATATATGGTGCAAAATCAGCCCCAGAACTTCTCCTTACAGAGGATATAAAGCCCCTTGTAAGGGAACTCTATCTGTGCACAGATGATGGTTCCATGGGCTTTCAAGGAAATGTTATTGAGTTCTTCAAGAAATTTGTTAAAGAAGCTCCTTCTCATTCCATTGTTGTATATGCCTGTGGACCCCGGGAGATGACAGAGCCTTTAATGAAACTTCTTAGAACATACAATATTGAAGGATACATCTCCCTTGAGGAGAGGATGGCCTGCGGGCTTGGTGCCTGTATGGGATGTGCAAAACATACAAAAAGGGGCATGAAGAGGGTCTGTATGGAAGGCCCTGTGTTTAACATAGAGGAGCTATGAATTTAGAGGTAAAAATAGGCAATATGATAATGAAAAACCCTGTTACCACTGCATCCGGAACCTTTGGCTATGGAAGGGAATATACAGAGTTTGTGGATCTTAACCTCCTTGGTGCTGTGACCGTGAAAGGCATCTCCCTTGAACCAAGGGAGGGCAATCCTCCACCACGTATATACGAAACACCCTGTGGAATGATCAACTCAATCGGACTTCAGAATGTGGGACTGAAAAACTTCATTGATGAAAAACTCCCCTACCTCAAAGGATTTGATACACGAATCATTGTAAATATCCTTGGAAACACTATTGATGAATACTGTGAGCTCTCTTCAGCTCTTGATGGAAAGGTAGACGCGATTGAACTGAATGTATCCTGTCCCAATGTAAAAAAGGGGGGTGTCTTTTTCTCAAGCCACAATGAAATGCTAAGGACACTGATAAAAGAAGTAAGAGCTACAATAAAAAGATCAACTCTTATAGTAAAACTCTCTCCTGCCTCAGCAGATATTGTCATACAGGCAAGGATATGCGAAGAGGTTGGCATAGAGGCTGTTTCCATGATCAATACGATCCCTGCAATGGCCATAGATATACATACACGAAGGCCAAGGCTCTCAAATATAACAGGAGGGTTGTCAGGCCCTGCCATCAGGCCCATTGGAGTAAGAATGGTATGGGAGACACACCGTGCCATAAATATACCCATAATTGCAATGGGGGGAATCGTAACTGCAGAGGATGCCATAGAGTATATCCTTGCAGGTGCAACAGCCATTGCCATAGGCACTGCCAATTTTGTAAACCCCACAGTAACGTTGGATATAATAGAAGGCATCAGGAAGTATATGCTTATTCATGATGTTGATGATATAAATTCACTTATAGGAGGCCTCATATGTTAGAAAGAAGGACCGTGATAACCCTTACATCGGATTTCGGCACAAAGGACCCCTTTGTGGGACAGATGAAGGGGGTCATTATAAATATCAATCCCCTTGTTGAATTAGTGGACATCACCCATGAGATCACCCCTCATAATATCAAAGAGGCCGCACTTTCTACAGGCTTCAGCTACAGATTCTTCCCGCCACGCACTGTACACCTTGTTGTTGTTGACCCTGGTGTGGGATCTTCAAGACGGCCTATCCTTGTAGTAACAGAGGATCATTATTTTGTTGGCCCTGACAACGGGGTGTTCTCCTTTATATACCAGAAAGAAAAAAGATACCTTAAGGTATTTCATATTACTGCAGATCATTACTTCCTCAAGAAAGGCTCTCCAACATTCCAGGGCAGGGACCTCTTTGCACCAGTGGCAGCATGGCTTGCCAAAGGCATTCCAGCAGCCAATTTTGGTGAAGAGATATCTGACTATAACACCATCTTTATACCAGAGCCCAAAGTTCCTGCAAAAAACGCCCTTGAAGGCGAGGTAATATACATTGACAGGTTTGGAAATGCCATTACCAATATATCCCTGGAGGCCATAGAACAGCTAAGGGCAACAGGAAACTCTCTCAGGATTGTTTATAAGGGCAGGGAACTACCTCTGAAGACACATTACTCAGAGGCAGAAGATAAGGGATTAAAATGCCTGATAAACAGCTTTGATCTACTTGAGTTATTCGTTTATCGTGGCAGTGCTGCCACGGAATATGAGATAAATATAGGGGATGTAATCGGTATCATAGCACGGCAGGGCTAATTAATCAAAGAGCCTTACAAGGGCCTCTGTTTTTTCCTCTATATCCCTTGTTAGCCGTTCCTGCTCCTGCTTGAAGCGAAACAGCTCATCTGCAATATTCAGAGAGGCAAGTATTGATGCCTTAAGAGGAGCAATATTGGGACTTTTTTCGTATATCTCCATTATCTTCCTGTCCACGAATTCTGCAAGCTCACGTATGTAATGATCAGGCACATCCCCCTTGATTTTATATTGCTGACCCAGAATGGTTACCTCTACGTCTCCCATAATCTCCGCCACCTTTTCAAGGGATTACAACTGGATACTTTCAAGTTCACTGAGAAGGTCTTCCAGCTGTGATTTCACACTACTCTTTTCACTTTTTAACATCTCTAACTCCTGGTTCTTCTCGTCAAGGGCCTGCTCAAGCTCCTTCACCCTCCGCTCTAAGGCAGCCTTCTCCTCCTTTAAGGCTCTCACCTTTTCAATGGCAGCTACGATCTTTTCATCAAGACTCTTTAAGGTCTCCAATTTTTCAACCTCCTCTGAGTTATGGTTATCAAACAATGAACCCATAAAGTGCCTATATTATAAAATGGAGTTGTCACCCATGTCAAAACCTATTTCTTTCAGCCACCTGTTAATGTATTTTTTCATCTCCTGGGCATTGTAGCCATGCCATCTCTTTCTCTGCTTTTTGTCTTTCAGTAGAACATCCTTGAATCTCCTGAATGCTCCAGGGCCATCAAGGGCATTCAAAAGGGCCTCTTTTAATGACGAATCATACACTGTAAGGGCAAAGCTCTTCATTACACTATAGGCATGGGATGAGTTCCTTTCAGGGATCCTGATATATCTGTCCTTTTCATTGAGTATCTCAAGGGTCACCTCAAGGGCAGCCTCATCCTCCTCTGTTAACTGGTATTCTGTATTTACTGTACTGTCAAACAATATATTCCTATCATATGGTTCATCATCCTCTTCAACATAGAGGGTATGAAGCAACCTTTTCAGATGTGCCACAGGTATCTTTATTATCTCTCCTGTTTCAAGGTCAAGATAGTAATCATACTCATCCCTCTTTACATCCTCCATAGCAGCCTGAATCCTGTCATAGTTCATTTTCATCTGAAAAATCTATTCTGGTTCTGTTAATATATTCTTATTATCATCCTCAGGAGGAACAAATGGGTATTTTTCAAAAGATTATAAACTATTTCATATCTACAGAGGAAGACAGCATCCCTGAGCTTGGCAGGAATGATCTCTGCTGGTGTGGAAGCGGCAAAAAATATAAAAGATGCCAGCTTGAAGAGGACGAAAAAAAGAAGTCCAAAAGACGGGCATCATCCTGTAAGACTAACTGACAGCTAACATAAAGGGTGAGTTCCACCCGGAGAATGGACATGGGAGAGAATGTACAATATCAACCCCTCACGGTGGGTGATAAGATATCTGTAGTACTGTATCGAAGTGGACTTGTTTTCATAACAGTCCTGCTATTGTATGGTGCATACTATTTACTGAAGGGCAAGTCCTTAAATATCAACAGTCTTTCACTATATCTTGTACTGCTGCATATTTTTACCGGATTAAGTGCAATTAATCTTCACCTCTATGTAAAAAGATTTCGTTATTTCATAAGAGGCCTCTATGCACTGTCGTTGATAATTCTATGCTCTTTACTGATATGGAAGGGGCTGTGGTTTGGAGAGGTCTTCATGAAAAACTATGGCATGCTTATCCTTTTGCTTCCTCTCTCTGGATGTATTGCTTTTTTTGGTATCAAGGAGGCATTCTGTTTTCGTATCAAAGAGGGATATATTTCAGCATTGCTGCTCATACTGTTGGTTATCACTCTGTCTGTTTTTGGCTTACAATCAAGAACAATAGGAGTGCTCTTTCTGCTGACATCATTGGTATATACACTTTTTATCCTGAAGAAGATATTCATGCCCCTTGCCTATGATATTGGCGACAAATCAGCTTATGAATAAAGTAATACTGAATCCAGATGTACGGATAAGAAAGAATTGTTGAAAGCAGTGGTATGAATTTATCATTGTATTTGGGCATTACTGTCCAAAAAGATTCTATAAGAGAGATAAACAATAAATACAATCAACAGTCAGGAGTCAGAGGTCATCAGTTAGCAGTGAGCAGTTGATGGGTGGATGGGTTAGCAGTAAGTAGTGAGCAGTCAGTAGAGGCCTCCGAAAAATCGCAAATTTTTCGGAGTAGAGAGAAGTGGTTGTCAGGGCATTGATGCAATGGATTTAATTTATTACATGAGTAGAACCAACTTAGATGATTACTAAAAAGGAAATAATTGTTGTTGGTCCGAGGGTGCTTATCTCACCAGAAGAGGGGGAGGATAGAACCCCCTCAGGCCTTTATCTGCCTCCCACTGTAAAGGAGAAGGAAGAGGTAGCAGGTGGGCTGGTGATAAAGACAGGTCCGGGGTATCCCATTGCTGATTCTTCTCAAGGCAATGAGCCCTGGGCAGAAAACCACAGGCCTGCCTATATTCCGCTACAGGCACAGGAAGGTGATTATGCCATATTTCTCAAAAAGGATGCCATTGAGATAGAATATGAAGAAAAGAGGTATCTGATAGTACCCCACTCATCAATACTTGCCCTTATAAGGACTACAATCGAGGAGGAATAAAGAGTTTATGGAAAAAATCGAGATCAACAGAGATGCCATAGACAAGATTGAAGAATTTCAGAGGGACATCTCGAGCGGTGCAGGTGATAATCTACACTCCTTCCATATTGTTGGTACTGTTCTTACACCTGATTATGATCCCAGAAGGTCTGACATCAATTCTATTGTGGTTTTGAAACAGATGGACCTCGGATTTCTGAGATACCTCGTATCAATTGGCAAGAGATACAAAAAGAGAGCCGTCTCTGCGCCCCTTATCATGACACCTGAGTATATCGAAAAGTCTCTCGATGTCTTTCCTGTTGAATTCCTGAATTTTAAACTAATCCATAAGACCCTTGAGGGGGATGATATCCTGGAGCCCCTTGAGATAAAAACAGGACATCTCAGGCTTCAGGCTGAAAGGGAACTGAAATCAAAACTCATCTGGCTAAGGCAGGGCTACATCTCTTCTCTGGGCGACAGGAAGCTCCTGACAGAGGGACTTTCAGGGTCAATAACCGGCTATATGCCACTTCTCAGGGCTATTGTCCATCTCTTTGGTGAAACACCACCAGTGAAAAGAAGTGATGTACTGGTCAGACTCGAGAATCTTACAGGCGTAAAAACAGGGATATTTGAGAAGATGCTTCTTCTCCGAAGAGGAGAGATTTCACTTTCAGAGAGAGAGCTGGAGAGTGCCTTTGAAGAATACTACCATGCCACAGAGGAGCTTACCAGGAAGGTTGATGAGATCAAGATTTAAAAACATTCTGATAGTTCTGTCCATAACCATCTTTTGTCTTATCTCTCTATCCCAGGCATCCACTCCGCCTGTACCTGAGAGACCACCTGATTATGTTGTTGATCTTGCAGGCATTATAGAGAACACCATGGAGATGCGTCTGAACAGAATACTCAGGGAACTGGAGACAAAAACAGGCACACAGATGGTTATATTGACCATAACAAGCCTTGATGGTGAAAGCATAGAGGAGTTTTCCATCAATACCGCAGAGCAGTGGAAACTGGGACAGAAAGGTGTTGACAATGGGATACTAATTACTGTATCAGTAAAAGACCGAAAATACAGGTTCGAGATCGGCTATGGCCTTGAAGGGACACTGCCTGACAGCTTTGTAGGCTCTGTGGGTAGAAAATACCTTATCCCCTATTTCAGAAAGGGTAATTACTCAGTGGGGCTCTACTATGCCACCATGGCTATAATTGATAAAATTGCAAAAGAGGAGGGCATCACAATTGGTGAGACAGAAAGAAACTCTCCACTCTATACACGTGCTATAAGGACAAAAAAGATCGGTATCCTGGAGATACTGTTTGGAGGCCTCTTTTTTATAGTTGCCCTGATCTTATTTATCAGGCACCCTGCTTTGTTTATGTTATTACTCTTTTCTTCAGGTGGAAGAGGCTGGCGTGGTGGAGGCGGCTTCGGTGGTGGTGGATTCGGCGGCTTCGGAGGGGGTGGTGGAGGCGGTTTTGGAGGTGGTGGTGCTTCAGGCGGATGGTGAATTTCTGTCTGGTTCTGGCATAATCTGTAATCTTGAAAGAAATGAAAATATTTTCATGTAGATTAAGGAGGTGTGGAATATGAAGAAGGGGCTAAAGTATCTGCTCATAGTACTTGCAATACTCTTACTGATGCTGAGCAGTGCAATAGGATGGGGTATTGCACAGTACAACAAGGTAATCAGTATGGACGAACGTGTCAAGGCACAATGGGCCCAGGTGGAAAACCAGTTGAAGAGACGTTATGACTTAATACCAAATCTTGTAGAGACTGTCAAGGGCTATGCAAAGCATGAACGGGAACTATTCGAGAAGATTGCCGAGGCAAGGACAAAGTATTTCCAGGCCAGGACAGTGAACGAAAAGATACAGCGTTCAAGACAGCTTGAGACGGTCCTCTCACGGCTGCTACTACTGAGGGAAGCCTATCCTGAACTAAAGGCGAATGAATCCTTCCTGAAACTGCAGGACAGCCTTGAGGGAACAGAAAACCGTATTTCAGTGGAGAGAAAACGTTACAATGACGCTGTCAGAGAGCTTAATACCTACAGGCGAACTGTGTTCGGAAGATTCTTTGCTGCACTGGCAGGTGTTGGTGAGGCACAGTATTATGAGATACCAAAGGCAGAAAAAGAGGTTCCTAAGGTCAAGTTCTGATGGATGGGTTATGCAGAAGGTGTGGAGAGTGCTGCAGAAAATCCTCTCCCACACTACATTATGAGGATATAGAACTGATACACAGGGGCATCATACCACTGAAAGAGCTTTATACCCTGAGGGCCGGACAGCGAGTCTTTGACAATATAAAGGGAGAGGTTGACTATCTAAAGAATGAGCTGGTCAAGATAAAGGAAAAACCAGGCAGCCATGAATGCATATTTTTTGACCATGTCTCCATCTCCTGCAGTATCTATGAATATCGTCCGCTTCAGTGCAGGGTATTCTTCTGTGAAAAACCAGAACTTTTAAAGGAACTGTTTTCGCAGAAAAAACCAGAAAGACAGGATATAATCAAAGACTCAGAGATGTTGAAGATCATTGATGCCCACAACAAAAGGGTTGACATTAAGGGGTTTGTCAGAAGTGTTGAATCACTGAAGGGCGAGCTTGATGAACCCATCACAGAACTTGTCCTCTATGATCTGCATTTCAGGGAATTCATCCATCACAAGCTGGGAATACCATCTGAGGAGCTATCCTTTTATTTCGGGACACCACTCTCAGATATTCTCAGGGACTACGGCCTGGAGTTAGAAATCAGGATTTAATCCTTCCCTCCCTCGCTTTCGCTCCTTTTGAATCTTGGCACAGGTATGTATTCCACAGATGGTTGTTGCCTCACAGGCTGTCTATAGAGGCTCATCAACTGGTAAATCTCCGCAGGCATGTTGTCTGAAACATTGAGGCCAAGTCTTACAGCCTCTTCATAGGTAATTGGATAATCATGAGTCCAGCGCCCCTCTGAAAGCACCTGTGCCAATTCTTCAGCCCTCTCTGGCGGATACTTATCACCTATCAGCGTAAGCACCTGCTGTCGTAACTGATTTATTGCCTTCCTACCTATATCTGCAAGTATCCAGGTTCTGTCATCTATCTCCTTGACTGGTTTAGTCTCAACAAGTCTCTGAAGGGAAGCGGCAGGATACTCACCTATCTGGGGGTCTACAGGGCCAAGCACGGCATGTTTACCCATAACAATCTCGTCTGCAGCAAGTGCTATCAGGGTACCTCCTGACATGGCATAATGAGGCACAAAAACAGTCACCCTGCCTTTGTGACCCTTCAGGGCATGGGCAATCTGGTACGAGGCAAGCACCAGCCCCCCGGGTGTATGAAGGATAAGATCAAGAGGCATCCGGGGATCAGTCATATGTATTGCCCTGATCAACTCCTCTGAATCATTCACATTTATGTATCTCATAATGGGGAAACCCAGCAAACTCATGGTCTCCTGTCTGTGTACAAGGAGGATTACCCGTGAGCCTCTTTGTTTTTCTATTTTTGAAATCAGCCGTTGCCTTGCAGACTCAATCATCTTCTGTTTGATAATAGGCTGCAGCGCTGTAATCATGAAGAAAAGCCAGAATATGTTGAATACATCCATCTCACACCTCCGGTTTATATATTTTCCCAGATCCAGCGATAAGATTCATACCAGTGACATGGTAGAGTCTTCATCTCATTCTCGCATGCCCTCCATGGCATGCTCCGAGGGAATTTTGTGG
>JALUSH010000130.1 GCA_027016675.1 Thermodesulfovibrio sp. | reverse complement strand
TATCCTTAACCACAATACCCTTAAATAAAGAAACATCTATTTTTCCAATATCCACCTGCCTGCCTGTTGCCTCTTCAACCTTTGGAATAATCAGGGCCTTCAGATTTTCACTTTTTAGATAACTCTTGACGACAAAGGTTGCTATTACAACTATGGCAATTATCAGACCGGCTACAATACCCCCTATCCAGAGTAGTTTCTTCACTGTCTTCTCCTTTAAGTTCTTTTAATTCTTTATATTTTAAACTTTTTTAGAGAACTTTTGATATAATCTTATTCATGAAGGTTATTATTATAGGTGCTGGCGAGGTTGGGTATCATATTGCCCGCTTTCTTACACAGGAGAGTGATGTGGAGGTTGTGGTTGTTGATACTGATTCCAGCAAACTACGCAGGATCAGTGAAGAGCTTGATATAGCAGTAATCGAGGGACAGGGGGGGTCTCCTGCAGTACTGCAGCAGGCTGGCGCTGACGAGGCTGATATCCTCCTTGCAGTTACAAACAGTGATGAGGCAAATATGATAGCCTGTCTTGTTACAAAGGCACTCTTTAATGTAAAACGCAAGATTGCAAGGATACGGAATGAGGAGTATTTTACCAACAGGGTGCTTCTTTCAAAGGAGAATCTGGATATAGACCCTGCAATCAACCCGGAACTTGAATCAGCCAGGGCTATTATAAGACTCATTGAGGCACCCTTTGCCTATGATGTGGAAGACTTTGAGAAAGGTTTGATCAAGGTTGTGGGGTTCCGTATTGGCGAGGACTCTGTGGCTGCTGGGAAGACCCTCATTGAATTAAGACAGAGCATCAAGGAACGGATACTTGTTGGCATTATTCAACGAGATGAAAAAACACTTATACCAAAGGGAAAGGACAAAATATATCCCAATGACATTATATACATACCTGTTGAAAGGGACAAGCTCCTGAAAACAGCCTCTATCCTCAAGGGTGGCATCAAGAAGACATCAAAGGTGATCATAGTAGGTGGTGGAAGGATTGGATATCTTGTTGCTCGGGAAGTCGAACAGAGGGATATTACGGTCAAACTAATAGAGCGAAACCCTGAGAGATGTAAATTCCTTTCAAGAAGACTTGAGAAAACCATTGTCTTGAATGGTGATGGGGCAGATACCACCCTGCTTGAAGAGGAAAACATCTCTGATATGGATGCCTTTGTTGCAATAACAAACAGCGAAGAACTGAACATCATGAGCTCGCTTCTTGCAAAAAGACTCGGTGTGAACAGGGTTATAACAGTGGTCAACAGGACAGAATACATCCCCCTTGCCCATGGTCTTGGCATTGAGGTGGTTATAAGTCCGAGACTGATAACCGCAAGCTCCATACTCAGATACATCCGAAGAGGTGATATCCTGAATCTCACAGCCATTGCAGAGGATATGGCAGAGATCATTGAGGCTGCTGTTGGCCAGGACTCCTACTTTACAGACAAAAGACTCAAGGATATCAAGATGCCGAAGTCGTCCCTTATAGGTGCTATAATAAGGGATGATGGTATCATTATTCCTGGTGGTGATGATGTTATCAAGAGTGGTGACAAGCTGATAATCTTCACCCTCAGAGAATCTATAAAGGATGTGGAAAAACTTCTTGTATGAGCTGGCTTGCAATTGTTAATCTCACAGGTCTCATTGTATTGATCACATCACTTTTTATGCTCCTGCCCATTGGAGTGTCCATGTACTACAGATCAGATGATCTGGATTCCCTTGTTTATTCATTTCTGATAGGGGCGGTGGCAGGACTGTTTGCTTTCCTTATTACCAGAAGAGGTGCTAAGACTGATTTCAGGCACAGGGATGGTTTCATAGCTGTTACACTGAGCTGGCTTATGGTCTCCCTATTTGGTGCCTTGCCCTATCTTTTTGAAGGTACCTTTCAGGGAATTACAGATGCCTATTTTGAAACAATGGCAGGCTTTACCACTACTGGTGCATCTGTAATGACAGACATCGAATCCAATCCAAAGGGAATACTCTTCTGGAGAAGCCTTACCCAGTGGCTGGGTGGCATGGGAATAGTGATGTTTTCCATTGCCGTATTGCCTATTATAGGTGGTGGAGGAATACAGCTTTTCAAGGCAGAGGTTCCAGAAATCACCGTGGACAAGCTGCGACCAAGACTAATGGATACGGCAAAATCTCTCTGGTATATATACACCTCACTTACAGTGCTCTGTGCTGTTCTTTATTTTTTTGGAGGTATGTCTCCCTATGATGCCATCTGTCATGCCTTTACCACCCTTGCCACAGGTGGATTTTCCACCAAGAATACAAGTATTGCCTTTTTCCAGAGTCCCTTTATTGACTTTGTAGCAACTGCCTTTATGTTTCTCGCAGGGATTAATTATACCTTATACTTCTATGCCTTCAAAGGTGACCTGTCAGGTTTTGCAAAAAGCGATGAGTTCAGGTTTTATGTAAGGGTAATCCTTCTGGCAACTCTTTCAATGACACTTGTGCTCTGGGGCGAAAACTACAACTCCCTGTTCCAGTCCATCAGATATGCCATATTCCAGATAGTCTCCATTATGACCACCACAGGTTATGCAACCACAGACTATGAGAAATGGTCACCCTTTGCACAACTCCTGCTGGTTGTTATGATGTTCTTTGGTGGAATGATTGGCTCTACAGGTGGTGGAATGAAACAGGTTCGTGTATATCTGATGTTTAAACAGGCATACAGGGAACTTTACCAGTTAATACATCCCAGGGCTGTAACCATCCTTAAACTTGATGGTAAACATGTACCAAAGGAGATACTGGGTAGTATATGGGGATTCCTGTTTCTTTTCATCATAATATGGGTAGCAGGCTCTCTGATACTTGCAGCGCAGGATATCGATCTTATAACCGCTGCTACTACCGTTATATCAGCCCTTTGTAATGTAGGCCCTGCCCTTGGCAGTGCAGGGCCTGCAGAGAATTATGCGCATCTTCCTGTACTCTCTAAATGGGTTCTTATATTCAGTATGCTTGTTGGAAGGCTTGAGGTTTATACAGTGATAATTCTATTTATTCCCCATTTCTGGAAAAAATAGTTCAAGCCACTCCATCCACGCTCAACCCATTCACCCATCCACTCATTCACTACATCCTCTCATATACTACTCACTGCTTGCTCAGGATATTTTCTGGGTTCTTACTGGACATAATCCTCTCTTTAACTATTAATTCCATATTTTTTCATTTTCAAATAAAGGGTCTTTCTGTCAATTCCAAGGAGCTTGCTTGCCTTTGTCTGGTTGCCACCGGTCTGTTTCAAGACCTTGAGGATATGTTCCTTTTCTATATCCTCTAATTTTAATGCCTCTTCCTGATGGTTATCCTGTAGTCTAACAGGTATGGCAATATCCTCCTCGCTGATTAACTCTGTGTCGCACAATATTACAGCCCTTTCGATTATATTCTCCAGTTCACGCACGTTGCCCGGCCATCTGTATTGTTCAAATATCTTTAAAACCCCTTTATCAAATCCCTTGATGTTTTTCATAAACTTATTGTTGTATTTCTTTAAAAAATAATCGGCAAGGGGTCTTATATCCTCCTTTCGTTCCCTCAAGGGGGGCACTATGATACTTATCACATTCAGTCTGTAATACAGGTCTTCACGGAAGTTCCCCCTCTGGATCTCCTCCTCAAGATTCCTGTTGGTAGCAGCAATGATTCTCACATCTGCCTTGAGGTTCTTGTTTCCCCCCACCCTTCTGAACTCGCCTGAATCAAGGAATCTCAGGAGTTTTGACTGCAGTGAGATGGGCATCTCTCCAATCTCATCAAGAAAAAGGGTTCCCTCACGGGCAGCCTCAACA
>JALUSH010000129.1 GCA_027016675.1 Thermodesulfovibrio sp. | reverse complement strand
ATTTATAGATTAATATGATAAATTAATAATAGAGTATCTAAACTTCTAAACTAAGGAGTATCATTTGAGAGCAGTGGGCATAAGAAATCTTTTGTTGACCCTTCTCGTAATCTTTTCGATTTCCCTTTTCTTACCCAATTTTACTGCAGCAAATGAGAAAGCCCCTGATTTTTCACTGCCCTCCATGGAAGGTACCATGTACAGGCTTTCTGATCTTTATGGAAAGGTAGTGATAATAAACTTCTGGGCCACCTGGTGTGTCCCCTGTCTGGAGGAGATGCCTGCACTTGATATTCTTAACAATCGCTACAAGGATAAAGGGCTGGTGATTCTTGGTATATCCATTGACAGAAAAAAAGAAACCGTAGAGGAGTTCCTTTCAAAGAATCCTGTTTCATATCCGATTTTGCTGGATCAAAAAGGAGAGGTCTTTGTGAATAAATATACAGTAACCGGGCTACCTGCCACATATCTTATTGACAGGGAGGGCCATATTGTTGAACAGTATATCGGGAAAAAGGATTTCACCTCTCAGGAGTTCACAGACCTCATTGAGAGGCTTTTAAAGGGAGGAAATGAAGGATGAAAAGACTTTTAATAGTAGGGATAATGATGACCTTTTTCTTTGGCTGTCAAAGCAGTACCTTCCTTATTACTAAGGAGAATGATACCCGTGCATACAGGTTTGGCAGCAGCAGCAAAAGGCTGAAGAAAATCCTCTGTGAAAGCGGAGATTTCAAGAAGGTACTTCGTGATGCAGCTATCCCAGAGAATCTCAAACCCCAGTTCTATGAGTATGTCTGTACTGAAAAGGTATCAAAGGAGAAGGTTGTTTCACTTTATCAATTTCTCACGCCAGAAGAGAGAAAGAGCCTTAAGAGGTCTTTTGTAAAACATGGTTATACAGTAAATTATGTTCCCTGCTGAGGTTAGGAATGTCAATCCCCGGTCCGGGGATTATAAAAACCTATAGAAAATAGAGTGCTGACTTATAACAGGTAATAGGTATTGCCTTTGAGCGGATTATGAAAATCAATAAAGGTTCACCAGGAGGGTGAGCCTGATTTTCTCCTCGGAGGCAGACAGGAGGTCTGCCGAGAATGAGACGAAAAGGCAATACCTATTACCTAAGCTAACGGTCAACCGGCAATTTCTGCTTCGAGGATTATCCTCTTGTATCCCACTTCAAAAATAGGGTAATATTAACCTATGAAACATGCAGACTATGTACCCCTGCACGTACATACAGAATACAGCCTCCTTGATGGTGCAATAAGGATCAATGAGCTTGTAGAGGCAGCCTCACAGTACAGAATGCCTGCCGTGGCCATTACAGACCACGGAAATCTCTTCGGCGCAATAGAGTTTTATAAGGCAGCTACAAAGGCAGGTCTGAAGCCCATCATTGGCTGCGAGGTTTATGTGGCACCTGATGGCCGGTTCCAGAAAAAGACTACCAAAAAGGGAGAGAATGCCTTTCACCTTATACTGCTTGCAAGAGATATGGATGGATACAAAAACCTTGTTACCCTTGTGAGTAAGGCATACATAGAAGGGTTTTACTACAAGCCAAGGATTGATCTGGATTTACTCAGTCAGTACAGTGGTGGCTTGATAGGTCTGAGTTCCTGTATGCATGGAGAGATTCCCTATTATCTTTCCCAGGGTCTTGTGGATAAGGCAAGAGACTCGGCTCTGAAATACAAAAACATACTGGGGCCTGAGAATTTTTATCTTGAACTTCAGGACAATGGTATCAAAGAACAATACGAAATAAACAAGATGCTTTTGGAACTCTCCAGGGAACTGCATATCAAGGTGGTTGCCACGAATGACTGCCATTATCTCAGGAAAGAAGATGCAAGGGCACATGATATATTGCTCTGCATACAGACAGGTAAAACCATCAATTCAGAGGACAGGATGCGTTTTGATACAGACCAGCTCTACTTCAAATCTCCTGAAGAGATGAAACGAGCCTTTGCAGAGATACCTGATGCTATTCTGAATACCCGTGAGATTGCAGAGAGATGCAACCTTGAGTTTCATCTGGGGGTACATAAACTACCAAGGTTTGATATCAAAGAGGGACTCACCCCAGAAGAGTATCTTGACAGCCTTGCAAGACAGGGTCTGAGGAATCGTTTTTCAGGTAATCCACCAGGAGACTATCTTGAAAGACTTGAGTATGAATTAGAGGTCATAAAAAAGATGGGCTATGCACCCTATTTTCTTATCGTATGGGATTTTATTAATTATGCCAAGACCCATGAGATACCTGTTGGGCCTGGTAGGGGTTCAGCAGCAGGCAGTCTTGTTGCCTACAGTCTTGGTATCACAGAGATAGACCCGATCAAATACAATCTCATCTTTGAGAGGTTTCTCAATCCTGAGAGGGTGAGCATGCCAGATATTGATGTTGACTTCTGTAAAGACAGGAGAAACGAGGTAATCAATTATGTTGCTGAGAGATACGGGAAGGATCAGGTTGCCCAGATTATCACCTTTGGCACCATGGCTGCCAGGGCTGTAATAAGGGATGTGGGCAGGGCGCTTAATATTCCATATAAAGAGGTTGATGATATAGCAAAGATGATTCCTGGTGGGCCCAATATCAAGATTGAAAAGGCCTTACAACAAGAGCCAAAACTAAAAGAGGCCTACGAAAGCAATACAGTTGTAAAAGAACTTATAGATATAGCAAGAAGGCTTGAGGGCTTGAGCCGTCATGCATCCACCCATGCGGCAGGAGTTGTTATTTCACCATCTCCCCTGACAGATTATACCCCCCTTTATAAGAATCCATCAGAAGATACCATTACCACTCAGTTTGATATGAAATCCATAGAGGCAATAGGACTTCTAAAGTTTGATTTCCTTGGACTAAAGACCCTGACAGTGATAGAAGAGACCCTGAGGTATCTTAAAGAACAGGGAAAAGAGATCGACTTCAAAAAGATCAATCTTGATGATAAAAAGACATATGAGCTTCTTTCTTCAGGCCATACAACAGGTGTATTCCAGCTTGAAAGCTCTGGCATGAGAGAGATACTCGTTAAGATGCAGCCTAATAGATTTGAAGACCTTATTGCCCTTGTGGCACTTTACAGACCTGGCCCACTTGGTAGCGGGATGGTGGACACCTTTATCAAGAGGAAGAAGGGCATAGAAAATGTGGAGTATGAGCTTCCCCATCTTAAGGAAATACTTGATGAAACATATGGTGTGATTCTATATCAGGAACAGGTTATGCGTATTGCAAACAAGGTGGCTGGATTTTCCATGGGACAGGCAGATGAACTGAGAAAGGCTATGGGTAAAAAAATCAGAGAGAAGATGGCACAGATGGAGGAGGCATTTATAAAGGGCGCTGTGAAGAATGGTGTCAATGAGGCAAAGGCAAAGGCACTTTTTGAGAAGATGTCCTTTTTTGCAGAGTATGGATTCAATAAGTCCCATTCTGCAGCATATGCATACCTTGCTTATCAGACAGCCTATCTGAAGGCACACTTTCCTGTGGAGTTTATGGCAGCGAACCTTTCACAAGAGGAAAATACCGATAAGATAGTACATTTTATAAACGAATGCAGGGCTATGAACATAAAGGTTTTACCACCTGATATAAATCTCAGCGGAAGCAGATTCAGAGTGGTAGGCGGTGCCATACGGTTTGGACTTGATGCTGTAAAAGGTGTAGGGGGCTCTGCTGTACAACAGATTTTGATGGCAAGAGAAGAAGGCCCCTTTGAGTCCTTGGAGGACTTCGTCTCAAGGGTTGACAGCAGAAAGGTGAACAGGAAGGTGATGGAAAGCCTTGTAAAAGCAGGTGCTTTTGATGACATAGCCCTTAAGGAGATTAGTAAGCGTTGGTCTTCAGAAGACCTTCCCCCTACCATATTAAGGGCCTATGCTATGGAAAGGATGGATACCCTCCTGAAACGAAGGAACAGCCTTTCGCTATTCAATCAGGGGAGCATGTTTGCTGATGACACACCTGCTCAGGAGTTAAAACAATGGACAGAGGATGAACTTCTCAATTCAGAAAAAGAAGCCCTGGGATTCTTTGTAACAGGACATCCCATAAACAGATTCAAGGGCTATCTGAAAGCTCTTGGTGTTGGCAGGATTACCACTCTTGACAATTCTATTGATGGTTCTGACATAGCCATAGCTGGTATAATAACAGGTCTGAAAAAGATGGTTACAAAAACAAAATCAGAGACAATGGCTATATGTACAGTGGAGGATGAGGAGGGTATAGTAGAATGTATTGCCTTTCCCGAGGTCTACAGGGAGAACTCTGATATCTTATCAAAGAACAACCTTGTTTTCATAAAAGGCACGGTGGATAAGAGTGAAAAGGGCACGAAGATTCTCATCAGAGAGGTTAACAATATTGAGGATGTCTTGATAAATAGACCCTACAGAGTAGAATTGACTGTGGATAAGTCTTTTGTTAAAGATGACAATCTTGAAAAGATAAAAGATACACTTGAAAGTTTCAAGGGAGAGAGCCCTGTTTATATTAGGCTTAACCTTAATGGTCTACAGACCCTTATGATTACAGAATACAATGTAACACCTCATATGGAACTTATTGATGAGTTAAACAGTATGCTCGGACACAGTGGTGTTTCCCTGTTACCGATAAATGGAGACAATAAGATATGATACGGTACTATCTTGATTTTGAAAAACCAATACAGGAACTGGAGTTAAAGATCGAAGAGCTAAGAAGCCTCAGTAATGGCTCAGAGATGAATATTGACTCAGAGCTCAAGAAGCTTGAAGAAAAGGCAGAGAAACTGAGACAGGATATATTCTCCAGACTCACCCCCTGGCAGAAGACACAGATTGCCCGACATCCTGACCGTCCCTATACCCTTGATTATATCAATATCATTACCGAGGACTTTATTGAACTCCATGGCGATAGGCGATTCGCCGATGACCCTGCAGTGGTTGGAGGTATTGGCAGTATCGACGGCATTACCATAATGATTATCGGACATCAGAAGGGAAGGGGAACCAAGGAGCGGATAACAAGGAATTTCGGCCAACCCCATCCAGAAGGATACAGAAAGGCAAAGAGACTTATGGAGATGGCTGAGCGCTTTAACATGCCCGTGCTTACATTCATAGACACTCCAGGTGCATTTCCTGGAATTGGTGCTGAGGAGAGAGGTCAGGCTGAAGCCATAGCCACAAATCTTATGGTAATGTCTCAACTAAGTGTTCCCATAATCTCAGTTGTCATAGGAGAAGGAGGAAGTGGTGGTGCGCTGGCATTTTCTGTGGCAGACCGTCTTTTTATGCTTGAGCATGCAATATACTCTGTTATATCCCCTGAGGGTTGTGCTGCCATACTCTGGAAGAAAAATGGTGATATTGGTGCTCAGGAATATGAAAGGGCAGCAGAAGCACTTAAGTTAACTGCCCAGGATCTCCTGAGATTCAGGATTATTGATGGAATAATTTTAGAGCCCTCAGGTGGGGCACATCGAGATCCTGAGAAAGCTGCTAATAACATAAAAGAGTCAGTGCTGAAAACCCTTGAAGAGTTAAAAGACATAGAACCAGACAAACTCATTGAGGAGCGATACAAGAAATTGCGAAAGATAGGTCAATTCAATCGCTCAAAGTAATAATAAAACTAACTAACTGCAAATATTCAAGGCTCTATAGATTTTTAGGCTCTTCCAAAGACCCTTTGATAGATAAAATCAATATTTCTCAGATAGTAATTAAGTTCAAAGATTCTTTCCAACTCTGAATCACTGAGATATTTTCCGATATCCTTGTCTTCTTTAAGTACTGTGAGGAAGTCCCTTCCCTCCTGCCAGCTTTTCATTGCATTACGTTGAACAAGTGCATAGGCATCCTCTCTTGTCAATCCCCTGTCAGTGAGTGCAAGAAGTACCCTCTGGGAATTGTATAGTCCGTAGCTCATCTCCATGTTTTTTAACATCCGGTCAGGGTAAACATGAAGGTCTGAAAGGATATTTTTGAGCCTGTTAAGCATATAATCCACAAGGATGGAACTGTCAGGTATTATCACTCTTTCTACTGAAGAATGAGAGATATCCCTTTCGTGCCAGAGCGGTATATTTTCCAGGGCTGCCAGAGCATTGGTTCTGACCACACGTGCAAGTCCTGAGAGATTTTCACAACCCACAGGGTTTCTTTTATGTGGCATTGCAGAGGAGCCCTTTTGTCCCTTTGTAAAGGGTTCCTCTGCCTCCCGCACCTCGGTTCTCTGAAGATGTCTTATCTCTACAGCAATCTTTTCAACAGATGCAGCGATCAGACCAAGTGTAAGCATGTATTCAGCATGTCGGTCGCGTTGAACAATCTGGGTGGCAACAGGTTCTGGTTTGAGGCCCAGCCGGCTCAAGACTTTCTCCTCTATTTCAGGAGGAATATTTGAGAAGGAGCCTACTGCGCCTGAGAGCTTGCCGAATGAGATCACCTCTTTGGCCTTCTTCATGCGTTCAAGATTGCGTTTCATATCTTCATACCAGAGGGCAAACTTGAGTCCAAAGATCATGGGTTCTGCATGTACACCATGACTGCGACCCATGCAAGGGGTATCCTTGTATCTTAATGCCTGCTCTTTTAATACCTCAAGAAGGGCATTCAGGTCACCTATAATAATATCTGATGCCTCCCTCAAAAGGAGGGCAAGTGCTGTGTCCAGGATATCTGAAGAGGTAAGACCTTTATGTATATATCTGGAGTCCTCACCTACATATTCAGCCACTGAGGTAAGAAAGGCAATTACATCATGTTTTACAGTGGCCTCTATCTCGTCAATCCTTTTTACATCAAAGTTTGCTCGTTCCTTGATTCTTTTCAATGATTCTTCAGGTATCTCACCAAGTTCAGCCCATGCCTCACAGACTGCTATCTCCACATCAAGCCATTTCTGGTATTTGTTTTCCAGACTCCATATATCGCCCATCTGCTGTCTTGTATACCGTGGTATCATTTATGCCTCCTTGAATTATTTTCTTTTATCTCTGGAGTCTAACAATATTGTTACAGGGCCATCATTTGTTAAACTGACCTTCATCAATGCTCCAAACTCGCCTGAAGCCACCTTTATACCTTCAGTCCTTGTCATTTTAATAAATCTCTCATACATTGCCTTTGCGCGGTCAGGCGCTTCAGCGTTATCAAAAGATGGCCTGTTACCTTTACGGGTTTTAGCAGCGAGTGTGAATTGTGATATTACAAGGATATCGCCTTTGATGTCAAGGAGGGATAGATTCATTTTACCATAAGGGTCTTCAAAGATTCTGAGATTAAGGGTTTTTTTTATAATATACCCAAGATCCTCTTCTGTATCTCCTTTTTCAATGCAAAGAAAGACAAGCAGACCTCTACCGATTTTACCGAGGCATCTATCATCAACATGTACAAAGGCATTGCTTACACGCTGAAGGAGGGCCTTCATATCCTCTGTAGCCTCTTCTCCCATTCAATGGCCTTGCTATAGTGGCGATATTTCCGTTCTAATTCCCTGAACTGAGGCGTATGAGACCTCATTCTCCCCCTGTGGTCTCTCTTAATTCCAAGATAGGCATGGAGCATCTCATGATAAAGGACATACTCGATAAAGTACCTGGGTACCCTTGGACTGTCAAGGATTGGATTGACCCTGATGGTCCTTGTCTCGGCATTATAACTCCCCAGGGTTCTTTTACGCACTGCCTTTTTGGGTGACCGTCTTCCCCAGGTGACCACAGCGTCCAGTTCTCCAGCAAAGTACTCCCTGTTCAGCTTGTCAAAGAGTTTTCTGAGATTATAAAATCTGCCCATGGGCTCGATTCGTCCCATTAAGCGAGCCTTTTTTCTTATTCGCCAGCGATTTCTTTTAAAATACTCATTGATTAGAGGGGTTTTTTTTCTTGGATTTTTCAAAAGTTGTCCTATTTCATGGATAACATCAAGTGGTGCATCCATAAATATCCTTTGAAGTCGGAGTGTTATCTGTCCTTTTCCTTTTGTAAAACTGATTATATTTACCCTGTTGTCTGTGTAGGTAATGGAGATATCAGACCCGGTGATCCTTTGAAGTATCCTTTTGATATTCATAGCAAATACCCCTTGATTAGTTGCCCTCCACAGCAAGCTGGATTTGCAGAGACGCAATAATTTAGGATATAAAAAAACTTTTATCAGGGTCAAGAACGAAAAAACTTGCACTTACGACGTGCAAGTTTTTTCGGGTCCTTATTATAAAAAGCTTATTTTACAAAAGGTTCTGTAAATATATAGTCGTTATTCTTCACCTTTGAGTGACAATCTATACAGGCAGATACTCTTCCTGCTGCCTTTGTCCTGCCATCAGGGTCATATTGAGCCCAGTACCAGTTACCAGCTTTTGGGTTGTAGCCTTTGATTTTGTACATTACAAAGATTGCTTTCAGATTCCTATTTCTATCATAGTTTTCTGTGACAATTATAGAGCCATTAGCCATCTTTTCTCTTACCCTGAGGGAGTAATAGGCATTCTCATTAAGATAGGTTGTAGCAATCTCAAGGGGTGGGCGTGCCTGAAATTTTTTCCCCTTACCAGGCCACAGAGTCCAGTCTCTGTAATTGTCTTCTGCAGTGATATACTTATAGATAGCAGAAGCATGAGGCCCTGGAAGGGGGACTGTTGTTTCTGCTGGCATGGTCTCATGTATTGCATATGCAACTGAGAATGTAGCCAGTATAATAGTTAATATGATCATCAGCCTTTTCATCTTACACCTCCTGACTTTGTTCCCGGAGTGATTTCCAGGGATTAATATTTTTATTTTTTCTATACTTTATCTTATCATAAATATAGAATTAAATATAGTTTCAGAAAGGAGGTTTCAGATGCAGGTATTAATTCTTTATTATTCAAAGGGTGGTAACACAAAACAACTTGCAGAGGCTATAGCAGAGGGCGTTGAATCAGAAGGAGTGAAGGCAGTTCTGAGGAGTACTACTGAGGTGACAAAGGATGATTTTCTGAACTCTGCAGGCATCATAGCAGGCTCACCTGTTTATTTTGGTGTAATGGCCTATGATCTGAAACGTGTCTTTGATGAATTTGTGGGTATAAGGCGCAAGATGGAAGGCAAGGTAGGTGCAGCCTTTGCAACAGGTGGTCATCAGACAGGTGGTAAAGAGACCACCATATTCTCAATTCTTCAGTGCATGCTTATATACGGAATGATAATTGTAGGTGACCCCATGAGTGCTTCTGGCCATTATGGTGTTGCCTGTGTAGGAGCTCCTGACAGTCATGCAAAAGAGGATGGCTTCAAGCTTGGTGCCAGGGTAGCACAGTTGTGTAAAAAATTGTTTGGCTGATAAAGTAACCATGGGTATCTGCAGGCTCTGCAATAGATCCTCCAGGTTTATTTCAGACAGCCTGGGGGTATGTCTACAATGCATACGGAATGCATCTGATGAGGCATTGGAAGTAGCCATTGAGTGTCATAGAAAAAGCAGGGCAGAATTCGGCCTGCCTGCCGAGCCACCCATGGCAAAGGATGGTATCAGATGTACAATCTGTGTGAATGAGTGCAGAATACAAGAAGGTAGCTATGGGTATTGTGGGCTCAGAAAGAATGAAAAAGGCAGCCTTGTTGGTGTAAGCGTTCATGAAGGAAAACTCTCATGGTATCATGACCCTCTTCCCACTAATTGTGTTGCTGATTGGGTCTGTGCAGGTGGAACTGGAGCAGGGTATCCTGAGTATGCCTACTACAAAGGCCCTGAGTATGGCTATAAGAATCTTGCTGTTTTCTTCCATGCCTGTACACTGAACTGTCTGTATTGTCAGAACTGGCATTTCAGGCAAGAGACCTTGAGGCCTGAGACAAGGACTGCTGAAGACATGTTCATGGCCATAGATAATAAGACCTCCTGCATATGCTACTTTGGAGGAGACCCCACACCACAGATTCCTTTTGCATTAAATGTATCAAGAAGGGCTGTAGAAAGATACAAAAAGAGAATACTCAGAATATGCTGGGAGACCAATGGAACGATGAACAGAGGCTTGTTAAATGAGATGATAGAGATTTCATTGCAAACAGGTGGGACTATAAAGTTTGATCTCAAGGCATGGGATGATGTACTTCATAAGGTATTAACAGGTGTTACAAATGAGAGAACAATTGAAAACTTTGCCTCTGCTGCTGCAAGGAGCAAGAAGAGACCCTCACCTCCTCTGATTGCAGCAAGTACACTTCTGGTTCCTGGCTATATTGATGAAAAAGAGATCCGTGGTATTGCAAAATTCATAGCCTCTATAGATCCTGAGATCCCTTATAGCCTACTTGCCTTTTATCCACATTTTTATATGAGAGATCTACCTTTAATCTCCAGAGAACTGGCATATCGGTGCCTTCATGTGGCACAGGAGGAGGGGCTGAAGCAGGTGAGGATAGGGAACCTCTCACTGTTGAGGTGAGGTCTCTGCATTTAGTTTCTGCTGCTCCTCTTGAAAGAAAGGAAAAAGATAAACATCACAACAGTGACATGATCTTCTTCACCACCTCTGTCTGCCTGTGAAGGACTGCTATGTAAGTTTGTCTATAGAGTTTTATCTAAGTTTTATCTATATTAAAGTTGGTAGAACTCCTGTGTAGATTTAGATTGTGTTTAAATGTTCTTTTCTGCTAATATAGTAAGTGCATGCTAACATAAATTAGATACTGGATGACAAAGTGAATAAGCAGTCAGACAAAAAGACAAGGACAAAAGAGAGACTCCTTGAGGCTACACTCTGTCTCATATCAGAAAAAGGCTACCTGGGGGCAACCACAAGAGAGATAGCAGCCAGGGCAGGAGTTACAGAGATAACCCTCTTCAGGCATTTTGGCTCAAAGGAGAGGCTCTTTGAGGAGGTTCTGAAGAAGTACACATTCCTACCCCGCCTGAAAGAGATCATACCAAGGGTCAAGGACAGTCCCCCTGAAGAGGCGCTATCAGAGATGGCGCTAAGATTCATTGAAACCCTGAAGGAGCGAAAGGGTATGGTAAAGATCATGCTATCAGAGATGAATGTTTATCCTGACAAGATAAGGAAGGTCTATGAGAAATTCATAGAAGAGCTTGTAAAGACCCTTTCAGGTTACTTTGATACACTAAGAGACAGGGGCACCATAAGAGACATAGATACATATCTTGCATCAAGGGCCTTTCTGGGGATGGTCTTCTGCTATTTCCAGGCAGAGGAGATTACAAAATCAAGAACGATTACCAGAAAAGAGGCAGAGCGAGTGGTCAGGGAGTTTGTGGATATCTTTCTGAAAGGTATAGTGGGATAGGAGGAAGAGAGTGAAAGGAGCCGGTATCATAGCAAGAGGGTTAATAGTTGTCATTGCAGTGTTTCTTGTATTGTTTCCATCCATAGTACACCCGCAGAGCAGAAA
>JALUSH010000128.1 GCA_027016675.1 Thermodesulfovibrio sp. | reverse complement strand
AAATCAGCTGCTCTGCCAGCTGAGCTACGGTGGCGTGAATTATTTCTTTAAAATAATGACAGTTATTTAACTTAATAAATTACCATATAAAAAAACAAAATGTCAAATGATTGATCCCAGGAGGTGAACTATTTGAAGATTAATATAATACAATTTTGCTATAATATATTGCAAAGCAAATCTCTATATCAAAGGAGGTACTTATTCGTGAAAGAGGGAATTCATCCAGAGTATGTTGAATCGCAGGTAACCTGTGCTTGTGGTGAAACATTTGTAACAAGATCAACAAAGCCAAAGATCCAGGTGGATATATGTTCTCGATGCCACCCATTCTTCACAGGTAAGCAAAAGATTGTGGACACTGAAGGTCGTGTTGAGAAGTTTAAAAAGAAGTATGCTAAACATGGCAAATAGATGAAGTATGCTTTGAAGTTTCTCAATCAAACATTATTATGTTCCGAGATATTCTCGGCATTAGCATCAAGGAAATCCAGTGTCGGTGGACAGGCTGTAATTGAGGGAGTGATGATGAAGGCCTCTCGCAGCTGGGCTGTTGCTGTGAGAGGCAAGGCGGGTGATATTCACATCCTGAAAAGATCTTTAAAACCAACTCCTTATATCTTTAAATTCCCTTTGTTAAGAGGGGTATTTGCATTAACACAGTCCATAACCCTGGGAATCAAGGCAATAGATTTCTCTGCCTCAAAGGCATATGAAGAGGAGGAACAAAAGATGTCTCCACTGCTCAGCCTTTTTACTATCATTGTGGCGATTATACTTGGAGTAGGGCTCTTTATATTCTTACCCCTTTATATTACCAAGCTTATTGGCCTGTCAATCCTGATAGTAAAGCAAAATCCCTTTGTTTTTAATCTCTTTGATGGCACTCTCAGGGTGGTGATATTCATACTCTATATATATTTAATCGGACTGTGGAGCGATATGAAGCGAATCTATGAGTACCATGGCGCTGAACACAAGGTTATTCACGCCTATGAAAAAGGCGGGGAACTGAACCCTGAATCAATCCAAAAAAAATATAGTCCTCAACATCCTCGTTGTGGTACAAGTTTTCTGATGATTGTTATGGTTATAAGCATCCTCATATTTTCTCTTATCCCTCATGAGATAGGGTTTACAGGGAAACTCCTGTCAAGACTTATTTTGATACCTCTTGTCGCAGGACTTTCCTATGAGATATTAAAGATTTCAGCAAAGAGACAAAGAAACCCTCTTTTCAGAATGCTCTCACTTCCTGGGCTGGCTCTTCAGAAACTAACAACAAGACAACCTGACAGGGATCAGATAGAGGTAGCAATAGTATCCTTGAGGTCTGCACTGGAGGATAATAATGTTTGAAAAGCTCCGTGTAATAGAGGAAAAATACGAGGAATTAACAAACAGGCTTTCTGACCCCCGGATAATAGCTGATCATGAAAAATACATGCAGCTGTCCAAGGAACAATCAGAGCTTCAACCCATTGTTCAAAAATACAGACAATACAAGGAACTTGTAGAAGACCTGAAAGAGGCAGAAGAACTCTGCAAGAGCGGTGATGTTGAACTGAAAGAGCTTGCTGAGGAGGAGATTGAAAATATAAAAGAAAAACTCCCTGCTATTGAGAAGGAACTCAAACTACTCTTGCTGCCCAGGGATCCGAGGGATGAGAAGAATGTAATCCTTGAGATACGTGCTGGCACAGGTGGTGAAGAGGCAGCTCTGTTTGCTGCAGACCTGTTTCGCATGTATTCCCGATATGCAGAAAGAAAGAACTGGAGGGTTGAAATTATTGATTCCAGCCCCACAGGCCTTGGGGGCTTTAAAGAGATTATCGTATCCATACAGGGACATGGCGCCTACAGCCGTCTGAAGTACGAAAGTGGTGTCCACAGGGTGCAGCGTGTGCCTGTCACAGAAACATCCGGCCGAATCCATACATCAGCAGCTACAGTAGCAGTGCTGCCTGAGGTAGAAGACATAGATATCAAGATAGATGAGAAGGATTTGAAGATCGACACCTACAGGGCATCTGGCGCAGGTGGACAGCATGTGAACAAGGTATCCTCAGCCGTGAGGATAACCCATCTACCCACTGGCATTGTGGTACAGTGTCAGGATGAAAGGTCCCAACACAAAAACAGGGAGAAGGCAATGCGGGTTCTAAGGGCACGGCTTTATGAAATAAAGATGATCGAACAGGAAAAGGAGATCTCCGAAGCCAGACGTTTACAGATAGGAAGTGGTGATAGAAGTGAAAGAATAAGAACCTACAATTTTCCTCAAAACAGGGTTACAGACCACAGGATAGGGCTGACCCTGAAGAAACTTCCCTTGATCCTTGAGGGTGACCTTGACGAGCTTATTGATGCCCTTATCACCCATTTTCAGGCTGAGGCACTTAAAAATACAGAAGCCTTCACAGGTGTAGCATAGAGAGATCATGGATACAATCTCGCAGTCTGGCAGGTCTCCACAGAAAGCCCTTTCCTTATTAAGGCAGATCTACAAGGATCTCTCCTCTGAAGGGATTGAAGATGCCGAGATTGAGGCAGAACTCATCCTTTGTTATGCCTCGGGTCTCTCAAAAATGGATATCTATAAAGATAACCCTGACATTTCAGAAAATATCATAAAAACTGTTACTGATATGGTAAAAAAGAGGCTCTCCAGGGTTCCTTTACAATATATTGTAGGAGAGGTGGAGTTCATGGGGCTCAGGATAAAGGTGGGCCCGGGTGTGTTAATACCACGGCCTGAGACCGAGATAGTTGTTCAGGAGGTTATCCAGATTTTCAAAGAAGGCTTTTTACCTTCTTGTCCTGAAATCCTTGACATAGGCACAGGCAGTGGATGTATAGGGTTGAGCATTGCCCGATTAATTCCATCTTCTCATGTTATTGGAGTGGACATCTCACCCCAGTCAATTAAATATTCCAATGAAAACAAAGGTCTTAATAAAATAAAAAACTTTCATACCCTTAGAGGCAACCTCTTTGAACCTGTAAAGGACAAAACCTTTGATCTCATAGTCTCAAACCCGCCCTATGTGAGAACTGACGAAATAGCATCCCTTCAGCAGGAGATTGCCCTTTATGAACCACGCATTGCACTTGATGGTGGAAGAGATGGACTTGACTTTTACAGGACTATTATTCCTCAATCAATTGACCACCTTTTAAAAGGAGGGTTTCTTGTATTTGAGATAGGCATTGGTCAGTTTGAAGATATCACAGGGATTGCACAAAGACATGGGTTTACCCTGTTCAGGGTAAATGAGGACTTTTCTTCAATAAAGAGAGTGCTCATCTTCAGGAGGCTATAGGATGGAAAAGTTAGTTATAACAGGTGGAGTTCCCCTTAAAGGTTCAGTAAGGGTCTCTGGTGCCAAGAATGCAACATTGCCTGCTATGGCTGCCACTATTCTCACTGAGGGAGAGCATATTATCAAAAATGTTCCCCTTCTTAGAGATGTATTTACAATGGGCAGACTCCTGGAGCATCTGGGTATGCAATACAGACTGGAAAACTCAAAGATGCTCATTACCAACAAGGGACTCAGCAATCTTGAGGCACCTTACGAGCTTGTGAGAACAATGAGGGCATCCATACTGGTGCTTGGTCCCATGCTGGCACGGTATGGTAATGCAAGGGTGTCCCTTCCTGGTGGATGTGCTATTGGAGCGAGACCTGTAAATCTCCATCTCATGGGGCTTGAAAAGATGGGTGCTCATATCGAACTTGAGCAGGGATATATAAAGGCCACAGCCAGAAGGCTTCATGGTGCTCAAATCTATCTTGATATTCCCACAGTAACAGGCACAGAGAATCTCATGATGGCTGCTTCCCTTGCAAAGGGTATGACAAGGATTGAGAATGCTGCAAGAGAGCCGGAAATAATTGATCTTGCCCATGCTATGAACAAGATGGGCGCAAGGATTTCAGGTGCTGGCGAAAGCATTATCACCATAGAAGGGGTTGATGAGTTATCGCCCATCGAGCATACAGTAATACCTGACAGGATTGAAACAGGCACATTTATTATTGCAGCAGGAATCACTAAAGGTGACATAGAAATCATAGATGCAAGACCAATGCATCTTGAGGCTGTTATAACAAAGCTACAGGAAACAGGCATCAAGTGTGAGCAAACATCAAAGGGGATCAGAGCCTACGCCAGGGAAGAATTAGTATCAAAAGATCTGAAAACAATGCCCTATCCGGGCTTCCCCACTGACATGCAGGCACAGTTTATGGCATTGATGTGCATGGCAGAAGGCACAAGTGTAATAAGGGAAACCATATTTGAGAACCGTTTCATGCATGTAGCAGAACTTAAAAGGATGGGTGCAGACATTACAATTGAGGGCTCTACTGCCACTGTCAAAGGAGTAAAGCGTCTAAAAGGTGCACCAGTCATGGCCACTGACCTCAGAGCAAGTGCATCTCTTGTGCTGGCAGGTCTTGCTGCAGAAGGTGACACAGTGATTGACAGGATATACCATCTTGATAGGGGTTATGAAGGTCTTGACAAGAAATTAAAAAACATTGGTGCAAAGATTGAGAGAATAAAGACTTAAAATGCCACTCAGGGGACTAAAAAAATGGATATTATATCCTGAAAATCCAGTGCGGCTGGCCTTAATACTTTCCCTGCCCCTGGCAGGTGTACTGGCCTTACTTTTCTTCTCTGTAATCCACTGGGAGAAGAAAAGTATTGATGATATACAGACCAGGAATATGACCCTCTATGCAAAGGCCTTCTATCAGCATATACTCACATCTCCCCTATGGCGAGGACCCCATGGGGGATACTTTATTGAAACCACAGAGCACCTTAATCAACAGAAGAAGACCTCTCTGGTCATAATGGGACGGAGATTCACAAGAATAGAACCATCTCTTTTCACGCCTCAAATAGATTTCCTATCAAGAAAGAGGGCAGCCTACAGATTTCATATAACAAGCCTCGAATCTGTTAATACTTCCAACCGGCCTGACCGCTGGGAGTTAGAGTCACTGGGAAGGTTTAAATGGAATCAATCCCAGCAAGAGGTTACCACCGAGGTAATTCAGAATATCAAATACTTTAGATTCATGAAACCTTTAAAACTCAATAATATCTGTCTTAACTGTCACAGAAACATTAATGCTGGTATAAGTATAGATATCCCGGTGGACTATTCAGACCGCATGTATGCTGCACAGCTAAAACGCAGCTCCATAACCTTCGCCACCTTTGGACTTATTATAATCCTCTTTGTAATGGCTATTACATGGTTTTTCTCAAAGAGGATAAGCGATGGTTTCAGGGCTATCAAGAAACTGAATGAGCAGCTTCAGGAGATATCCGCTAAAAACAAAAAGCTTCTTGATTCTATAATTGATGGGATTGCTGTGATAAACTCCTCTGGTATTATTGAGGTAGCTAATCCTTCTCTGTTAAAGATCATAAATAAAAGTTCAGTTGATATTATTGATAAATCACCTGAGCAACTGGAGGATGAAAAAATAAAAGAACTCTTTATATCAGACAAGAAGGAGATCATATTCAATGACAGGGTCTATACCATCACAGATGTGGCAGTGCATGATGAAGCAAGCCTGCGTGACTATGGAAGATTAAGGATAATCCATGATGCTACAGAAGAAAAGACATCTGCTATAATTGAACTTGCAGGAGCTGCTGCTCATGAATTAAGACAACCCCTCACGATCATCCTTAACCTTCTGTCGATAATTAAAGACAAGACAGAAGAGAACAAGGATATATCAGAGGAACTCAAGATCTTTGAGTCACAGTGTCATAGAATTAATGATATAATTAACAAAATGCTTAAAATAACCCGATACAAAAAGAAAAAATATACAAACGATATTGATATAATAGATATACATAACGCTTGATATCTGTTTCTTTATCCTTTTGCTTAATAATATCGCTTTTATGCTAAAATACCAGATAGCCTTTTGGCTTAAATACAATTCCAAAAAGGAGCGAGGCGATGGGAAATACTAACCAGAAACTCCAGGATAGTTTTTTAAATCAGTTGAGAAAAGAAAAGACGACTGTTGTGGTTTACCTGACAAATGGTGTACGGCTTAAAGGTATTATTAAGGGGTTCGACAACTTTGTAATCCTGTTAAAAGAAACAAGCCTCCAGATGATTTACAAGCATGCTGTATCAACTATAATACCTGAAGGGGATTTCCACTTCCAGCCACAAAGAGAAGAGGAATAAGAGATGGAGAGGGAGTTCAGAAATCCCTTTCCCACTGTGGATATTATTATAGAGATCAATGGAGGAGTGGTTCTTGTGAAAAGAAAAAATCCACCTCATGGCTGGGCCTTACCTGGTGGATTTGTGGATTACAATGAAAGCCTTGAGGATGCTGCTGTAAGGGAGGCAAAAGAGGAAACAGGGCTTGATATAGAATTAATCAGACAATTCCATACATACTCTAAGCCTGGAAGAGACCCTCGCTTCCATACCATCACAACCGTATATATTGCAAAAGCTAAAGGCACGCCTAAGGCAGGGGATGATGCTAAAGATGTTGGTATCTTTCAAAGAGATAATCTTCCAGACAACATAGTATTTGACCATAAGGATATCCTTGAAGATTATTTTTCAAATAGATATTAGATTGACAAGGGGGTTTATAAATGCTCTATTTTATGAGAAAGCATGCTAAATTCTTCTATGTATTCTTTTTCCTTGTAATCATTTCCTTTATCTTCTTCTATGTAGGGCCTATAGACAAAAATCAGAATCCGGTAGTTGTAGAGATAGGGAAAAAAGACAAAATCCATATTAATGAATACTGGCGTGTCTATGATAACTTAAGAGAATTTTACAAGGATATCTACAAAGATCAATTCAATGACGAGTTGGAGAAAAAGCTGAACCTGAAGGAGAAAGCTCTTGAGACAGTCCTTGAGGAACACCTTCTTTATATAAGAGCAAGGGAGATTGGGCTTAAAGTCACAGACAGGGAGTTACAGGAGGCTATTATGCATGAGCCTGCCTTCCAGCGAAATGGAAAATTTAACAGGGATATTTATATAAGAACCCTCCAGCTAAACAGATTGACACCTGCGTATTATGAGAATATGAAAAGAAAAGAACTGCTTGTTAAAAAATTGCGTGCTCTCATAGAGGAGCCTGTTACAATATCTGAAGAGGAACTTGGTGATTTCAAAGGTCAGAATGAGGAGCTTATAAAGGCATTAAAAAAGGCATTGCTTCGTGACAAGAAAAATCGGATACTCAAATCCTATATTGAATCCCTTAAAAAAGAGTACGGAGTTGTCCTCCACAGAGACCTTATCGGATAAGATGACAAGGGTAAAGATATGCGGTATAACAAACCTTTCCGACGCTCTCAGGGCAGTAGAATGTGGGGCTGATGCACTTGGTTTTGTCTTCTACGAAGGAAGCCCAAGGCATGTCTTTCCAGAGATTGTCAAAGAGATAGTCGCGCATCTGCCACCCTTTATTACAACTGTTGGTGTATTCGTGAATGCCCCACCTCAGGAGATAAAAGAGGTATTGGAGTATACAGGTCTTGATGTTGTCCAGCTTCATGGAGATGAACCCCAGGAGGAGTGTTTCCTTTTCCCACGGGTAATCAAGGCGTTCCGGATCAGGGACATTAGAGACCTTGATGAAATTAAACATTATAAAGCATCAGCCTACCTTCTTGATGCCTATGACCCTGAGGTGCCTGGTGGCACAGGCCAGATCTTCAACTGGGATATTGCCATTGAGGCAAAGCAGTATGGCCCTGTGATCCTCGCAGGTGGTCTTACCCCGGATAATGTGTCAGATGCCGTCAAAAAAGTACGCCCCTATGCAGTTGATGTAAGCAGTGGGGTAGAGACAGAAAAAGGCAAAAAGGACCCAGAAAAGCTGCGCCTTTTTATTCATAGGGCAAAGAGTGCATAATCCGTTTAGATAGGTGTGGATATGGTGTGGATATAATAGATATCATAAGTTCAGAGGGTATTGATAGAAGAGAGTTAATCGAAAAGGAATTCAGCAACGGACTGCATCGCCTCAAGTTTTCAGAGCCTCTGGAAAAGATATTCCGGCAGTATTATAATTCCAGTATCCTGAATCATATACGCATCTCCCTCGTAGCAGGTCTTCTTATCTTTTGCTCCTTTGGAATACTCGATGCCCTTGTCTTTCCGGAGATACTGAATAAGATGTGGACTATCAGATATATTATTGTAAGCCCTCTTTTATTATTCGTTTTAATATATTCCTATTATTCAAGAACTACGAGATATCTGCAACTCCTTTACTCACTGGCTATTTTTGCAGTGGGAAGCGGCTTAACGGCAATACTTTTAATAACCCATGATGCCAGCCAGATGTATTACTCCGGGCTGGTACTTGTAATCATATACGGATATACATTTACTGGTCTACGGCTTAGATACGCCACAGCCTCCTCTCTTGCAGTAACATTGGTCTATTCTTTCACATCATCCTCTTTGATAAAACTGCAAACACCCATGCTATTAAACAACATTTTTGGTCTCTTTGCAACAAATATTATTGGCATTATAGCAGGATATCTGCTGGAGAAATACAGACGGAAAGACTTTCTCCAGACCATTCTTCTGAATATTGAAAAGAAAGAACTAAAAGAGGCAAATCTGAGACTCCAGAGGCTTTCCTATCTTGACAGTTTGACCAATATCGCAAATCGCCGTGCCTTTGAGGAGGCCTTTGAAAAGGAATGTAACAGAGCCCAGCGATATATCTATCCCATATCACTACTGATTATTGACATAGATCATTTCAAACTCTTCAATGACAACTTCGGACACCAGGCAGGTGATGATTGCCTTGTTAAAGTAGCTACGGTTTTGAAGGAATTCGGAGATCGGCCAGGAGACATCGTGGCCAGATACGGAGGGGAAGAGTTTGCTATTCTGCTGTCAGGAACATCTATTGAGGATGCCTTAAAGATTGCTGAAGAGATCAGGTTGACTATTAAAGACCTCCAGATATCCAATCCAAAGGCCAATCCTGAAGGTGTTATCACTCTGAGTATTGGTGTAACAGGCACTGTGCCGCATAAAGGGTTGGACAGGAGTATGATTATAAAAACAGCAGATTTTGCATTGTATAAAGCCAAGTCCGAGGGGAGAAACAGAACAGTCTGTCTGAAAATGGATTAATCAACTTCTTTTTCTTCAAGCTCACTGCTGACCTTTATTATGGTCTTTACATTTCCCCTGGGGTTAAAATCTCCTATCACCTCGAGGAACCTTGGATTGAGGAGGTTTTTTATATCATCGTATATCCTGTTGGTTGCCTCCTCGTGAGATACATACTGGCTCCTGAAGGAATTCAGATACAGTTTCAGAGACTTTAGTTCCACGATCTTCTTCTCCGGAATATAACGTATCCTGATGGTTGCAAAATCTGGATATCCTGACCTTGGACAGAGGCATGTAAACTCAGGGAATGTTATGTTTATCTCATAGTCCCTGTCGGGATAGGGGTTGTCCCAGCTCTCAAGAACCACCTCATTTATAGCCTGCTCGCCATATTTCATATATAGAGTTTAACCTTTGTTCTGGCTGTATTGCAAGCTTCAACCTGAGGTTAGCCTTGAAAAATCTTCACAGCAAAATTGTCTATCTGCTATTATGGGCACTTTAAGGAGAGAGTTTTTTAGAGATTTTATTGCTAATTTATGACAAAATATTATTCCTTCTGGATTCTGATATGCTATATTATAATCAGGAATACTTCTGTGGAGGACTGATATGAAGGTGTTCAATGTAATGGAAAAGGTCAAAGATGGTAGCGAGTATATACTTGGCTACGATGAAACAGGTTCTCATGCCTGTTATATGATTTACGGTGTAATAGCACCTGGTGAAAAAGACCGTCTTTTAAAGCCAGGGAAGGGACATGAAGAAATCCTCCTTGTATTAGAAGGTGAGTTCAGATTGTATGGAGATTGCGATGTTATACTGAAAAAGGGGCAGGCAATTCATGTTGATGGAGAACATGTCTGTTTTATAGAAAACATCGGTGATACTGAAGGGGTGTATGTTATAGCCGGTGGGCATTCCACTGGAGGTCATCATTAATCTTTTCTGAGATCACTATTCACAGATCTGGAAGCATACAGTTGTTTCTGCTGTTCCTTCAAAGAAGCAACTATGTTATTTATCTGCGTAACATATCTTTTAAAATCAGCCATGTATTTTTTAGGTACAGGCCTGTCCCTGGGCACCCTCATTCTCAGTGGATTGATAAATTTGCCGTATTTTTTCACCCTGTAATCCAGATGTGGACCTGTAGCCATTCCTGTAGCTCCTACATAACCTATTATCTGGCCCTGCACAACCCTTACCCCTCTTCTTATACCACGCTTGATCCTTGATAGATGGCCATAATAGGTTACATATCCATTGGGGTGACGAATAATAACACACTTCCCATAGTGTCCCTTCCACCCTGCGTATTTTACAGTGCCATTTCCTGCTGCAGAGACAGGTGTACCAGCAGGTGCAGCATAGTCAACACCAAGATGGGCTCTATATGTCTTCAGTATGGGATGCTTTCTTCTGTAACTGAAACCCGAACTTATATACCTGAACCTCAAAGGTGCCCTCATCAGGGCCTTTTTCAATGAACGGCCCTTTGAGTCAAAATAGTATGCCCTTCCATCCAGTTCATATCTGTAGGCCTCAAATCTTTTACCATTATTTACAAACTCTGCAGCAATTATTTCGCCATATCCCTTGAAGGCATTATCATGCCAGAGTTCTTCAACCAGGACTGTAAAACGGTCACCCTTTCGGAGCTCTGTTACAAAGTCTATCTCTGATTCAAATATCTCTGCAAGCTCATAAGCAATTTTGAGATGCTCCCGCGTATCACCAACCGCATTTATAAGATTGTCCTCTATCGTACCTGTAATCAGGGCGGGCCTTTCTTTGTATTTAATCTCTATTTTCCTTGCCTTGAATCTATCTCCCAGATTAACAACCTGTAAGAATTTGCTGTCATCAATAGCATATTTAAAAGAACTCAACTCTCTATTACCATCAGGATATACGAAGGTGTTGATGATATAGGAGCGTCCTGGCAGCATTTTGAAAAGGTTATAGACCTTCCTTGAGGACCTTACAATACTGTCAAGATAATTTAGGTCTAATCCATGTTTTTTGAATATATCAAAGAGGGACTCTCCATATTTGACAAACCCTACAATCTCATTAATTTGAGGAACCTCTAAAATAACTGGATGTCCTGGGAAGGTCGGTGGTGTTTCTCTGCCAGAAAGGTTATTGTTAAAAATTAAAGAAATAATAAAAACAAATCCTATTAGTAATATCAGTAACAGTTTTTTCATTTTCATGGGTATATTATATTAATAAATCATGAATATTGCAAGGTTTAAAAT
>JALUSH010000127.1 GCA_027016675.1 Thermodesulfovibrio sp. | reverse complement strand
AAGCACAAGAAGGCTGCCGTAGATGCCAAGAGAGGGAAAATATTTTCCAAGCTTGCCAAAGAGATCTCAGTAGCAGCTCGCCTCGGCGGTGGTGACCCATCAATGAATCCCCGATTAAGAACTGTAATCGAAAAGGCCAAGAGTGCCAATATGCCCCAGGAGAATATAAAAAGGGCCATACAGAAGGGCACTGGTGAACTCCCCGGCACATCCTATGAGGAGGCAACCTATGAAGGTTATGGGCCTGGTGGTGTGGCCATGTTGATCGAGGTTCTCACTGACAACAAGAACAGGACTGTTGCCGAGATAAGACATCTAATGAATAAGCATGGAGGGAGTCTTGGAGAGGCAGGTTGCGTGTCCTGGATCTTCGAGAAGAAAGGCTATATTCTTGTAAATAAATCCACTATAGACGAAGACACTCTCATGGATGTCGCCATCGAGGCAGGTGCAGAGGATATGAAAAACGATCCCCAGGAAGAAAATTACGAGATAATTACTGCACCTGAGGATATTCATCAGGTAAAAGAGAACCTGAAAGAGAAGGGCATAAAAATAGAGGTGGCAGAAATAACAATGCTTCCTAAAACGCATGTCAGGATAGAGGGGGAGACAGCCACAAAGATGATCCGATTGATGGATGTTCTTGAAGATCATGATGATGTGCAGAATGTATACGCAAACTTTGATGTACCTGATGAGATAATGGCAGAGGCTGGTAAGTGAATAACCTGTAAACTTTAATCGCTGGACGGGAGGGGTTATATTTTGAGAAATGGAAATGTTATGAGAGTGCTTGTACTGATCCTGTTGCTGTTGTTTACTGTCTCACCCTCTTTTTCACTCACCAAGGAAGAAGAGATCAATATAAAAGTATATAAAGATGTAAGTCCCTCGGTTGTTAATATAACCACAACTACTCTGATCAGGGATTTCTTTTCTATCTATCCACAGAAAGGTGCTGGTTCTGGTTCTATAATCGATGCTACAGGATATATACTCACCAACTATCATGTAGTAGAGGGGGCCTCGGAAATAACCGTTACACTGTATGATGGCAGTAAATACAGGGCAGGTCTTGTTGGTGTTGACCCTGACAATGATCTGGCCATTATCAAGATAAAGCCCAGTAGAAAGCTACGGCCTGTAAAATTAGGAGATTCAGACTCTCTTCAGGTAGGACAGAAGGTATACGCTATTGGCAATCCCTTTGGCCTCAATTCCACGCTTACCACGGGAATTATAAGTGCCCTTGGAAGACCTCTGACTACAGAAAGTGGAAGGGTAATAGAGAATGTTATACAGACCGATGCACCTATAAACCCTGGCAACTCCGGTGGACCTTTGCTGGATACCTCCGGACGGCTGATTGGAATAAACACTGCCATTTTTACTCCCTCAGGGGGCAATATAGGGATTGGTTTTGCCATCCCGGTGAATACAGCGAGGGAGTTGATCCCCGATCTTATTCGTTATGGCAAGGTAAGAAGGCCCTGGATAGGAATAATAGGAGTACCTCTGTGGAGAGAACTTTCTCAGGCACTGGGTCTCTCAGTTAACAAGGGAATCCTTGTCTCAGAGGTGGTACCCGGTGGCCCTGCTGATAAGGCAGGCATAAGGGGTGGCACAATTCCTGTGGAAATAAGTGGCACAATTATATATCTGGGAGGAGACATCATTGTCAGGATGGATGGAAAGCCAGTGGGATCAATGGAGGATATCAAAAGGATTCTCAAGGGAAAGAAAGAGGGTGATTTGGTACGGGTGCGGATTGTAAGAAATAACAGGATTTATGAAAAGACAATCAGGGTGAGGCTGAGGACATGAGAAACTCAAAAAAACTCTCTGTTATTGTTCTTGCCGCAGGACTTGGGACAAGAATGAAATCCTCTGTATCCAAGGTTCTGCACAAACTGAACGGAAGGTTTATGATCAACTATGTGCTTGACACGGTTCAGAAGTTAAAGCCTGACAACACAATTGTCGTTGCTGGCAGGCACAATATAAAGGACCTGAGGGAGATTTTTCCTGGCTTGTTAGTTGCGTTACAGAGCAAACCCCTTGGAACAGCCCATGCAGTTATCAGCGGGGTGAAAAAGATCAGTAACTTTCAGGGTGACATCCTTGTGCTCAATGGAGATACTCCACTGGTAACACCTGATACCATCAGAGCTTTTATAACCAGACACAGGAGGGCGGGTAACCATTTAAGCATAATATCCTTTATTGCTGAGAACCCCGCAGGATATGGAAGGATCATAAGGGATAAAAGGAACAGACCACTGCTTATACGGGAGGAAAGGGATGCCACTGATGCTGAAAGGGCGATCAGGGAGGTCAACAGTGGTGTATATCTGTTCAGTAAAGAGACTATATCTCTGCTGAGAAGGATAAAGAAGAACCCTCTTAAGGGAGAGTATTATCTTACAGACATACTTGAGATAGCAAACAAAAGTGGTTACAGATGTGGCGTCTATCCAATAGGGCAGGAGGAGGAATTCCTCGGAATCAATACAAAGGATGAACTGCTTCAGGCACAGAGAAGACTCAGACTCAGGGTGGTCAGACACTGGCTGGACAGGGATGTCTCATTCATTGATGAAGAAAGGGTTTATATCTCCCCTGATGCAGTTATAGGCGCTGGGACCACTCTGTATCCTGATGTCTTTATAGAGGGGAGTTCCAGAATAGGTGAAAACTGCGTTATTTATCCGAATGTGAGAATAATAGACAGTCAGATAGGGGATTCGGTTCTGATAAAAGATTCCACGGTGATCGAGTCTTGTGTGATTGGCTCTGATGTGGTTTTGGGTCCCTTTGCCCGTATAAGACCTGGCACGGAGATCAAGAAATCTGCACGAATAGGCAACTTTGTAGAGATAAAGGCATCTGTGATAGGAGAAGGAACAAAGGCGCAACACCTCAGCTATATTGGTGATGCAGAAGTAGGAGAGAATGTCAATGTGGGAGCTGGCACTATAACATGTAATTATGACGGCGAGCAGAAGCACAAAACCATAATAGACAGAGAGGTATTTATAGGGAGCGACTCTCAACTGGTTGCACCTGTAAAGGTGGGCAGGGGTGCATATATTGGTGCAGGTTCTACAATAACAAATGATGTTCCAGCCTATTCCCTTGCACTTTCGCGGGTGAGGCAGAGGAATATAAAAGGATGGGTTAAAAGAAGAAAGAAGAAAAAGAAGGGGTGCTAAAAAGGTGTGTGGAATAATTGGTTACATTGGTAATGCCAATGCTGTTGAAATAGTCATAGAAGGGCTTAGGCATCTTGAGTACCGTGGATACGACTCTGCAGGGTTGGCATACTTCAATGGTGCTGGCTTTGATATCCATAAATGCAAGGGAAAGATACGGGACCTGGAAAAGAGAATCTATGTGAGGGATATTGAATCGAGGCTTGCAATAGGACATACCAGATGGGCCACCCATGGTGTTCCCTCAAGTTATAATGCCCATCCCCATGAATCTGATATGGTGGTGCTTGTCCATAACGGGATAATAGAGAACTATCTTGAACTGAAGGCGGAACTATTGGAAAAGGGTTATAGATTCAACTCTGAAACCGACACAGAGGTGCTGTGTCATCTCATAGATTTCTATCACAGGGAGTATTCCCTGGAAGAGTCTGTAAAGAAGGCGCTCAACAATGTAAGAGGCTCCTATGCCATTGTATGCCTTTCCAGGAAAGAACCCAACAAACTTGTAGGAGCAAGGAAAGACAGTCCCCTGGTGTTGGGTTTTGGAGATGATGGTTATTTTATAGCCTCGGATGTGCCTGCCTTCCTGAGGCACACAAACAAGGTGATTTTTCTTGACGATGGAGATATCGTTCTCATAGAAGAGGATGCCTATAAGCTATACAATATTTTTGGCCATAGTGCAAACAAAGAGGTAGAGCTGGTTCCATGGTCTCCAACAATGGCAGACAAGGGTGAATTCAAGCACTACATGCTTAAAGAGATACATGAGCAACCACGCTCATTATCAGATACACTGAGGGGCAGGATTCTACATAATGAGGGTACAGTAAACATAGCGGAGTTCGGTCTGAACAGAGATGTGCTCAGAAGATTCAAGAAGGTGATAATTACAGCCTGTGGGACATCGTGGCATGCTGCATTAACCGGGAAATTCATGATTGAGCAGCTTGCAGGAGTGCCTGTGGAGGTTGATCTTGCATCAGAATTCCGATACAGAAGGCCTCTTGTTGGTGAAGATGACCTCTTTATTGCCATCACTCAGTCAGGCGAGACTGCTGATACTCTTGCCGCACAAAGGGAGGCAAAGAGACTCGGTGCAAGCACACTGAGTATCTGCAACGTACTTGGCTCTACCTCGGCCAGGGAGGCTGACTATGTATTTTATACCCATTCAGGCCCTGAGATTGGTGTGGCATCCACAAAGGCATTTACATCCCAGCTTGTTTCGCTTTATCTCTTTGCCCTGGCAATAGCAGAAGAGAAACAGAGGATTTATAGAGAGAAATTGAGAGAAATGTTGAGCGATTTAATGTTACTGCCTGAAAAGGTGGAACAGATCTTAAAAGAAGAACAGAGGATTATAGAGATTGCAAAGAGATATTTCAAGGCCAGAGATTTCTTATATCTTGGAAGGGGTATCCTATATCCTATAGCACTGGAAGGGGCCTTGAAATTAAAGGAGATATCCTATATACATGCCGAGGGATATCCTGCTGGAGAGATGAAGCACGGCCCTATTGCATTGATAGATGAGGAATTACCTGTAGTGGTTTTGATGCAAAAGGGACAACTGAAAGAGAAGATCAAATCCAATATAGAAGAGGTCAAGTCAAGGGGCGGCAGGGTTATACTGATAAAGAGCATTGCTGAAGATATCAGAGTTGATGACTATTTTGATATACCACAGACAAATTATTATCTTGAACCAGTATTGATGTCCATACCACTGCAATTACTTGCTTATCATATAGGGGTTTTGAGGGGATGCGATGTTGACCAGCCAAGGAATCTTGCAAAGAGTGTTACCGTAGAATAGGCAATGGATTTGCACGGTATTAACCTATTATTTTAAAATAATAAGGAGTAGGAAATGGCGACAGAAAATTTAATTGATTGTCTCAATTCTCAACAGAGAGAGGCTCTTCTGCATACCGAAGGCCCTTTGCTTATTTTAGCAGGTGCTGGTAGCGGTAAAACACGTGTAATTACTCACAAATATGCCTATCTTACACAGAAGAAGAAAATCAAGCCCTCCAATCTTTTCACTGTAACCTTTACCAATAAAGCTGCTGAAGAGATGAAGCAGCGTATATGTTCCCTTACTTCGAGTGAACTCAAGGAATGCTGGATAGGTACCTTTCATGCTCAGTGTAACAGGATACTCAGAAGAGAGATTAAAGTGCTGGGATATAAGCCTGAGTTTGTTATATACGATGAGAATGATCAACAGTCATTGATCAGACACATCCTTCGAGAGCTTAACATATATGAAGCCCTTTATAAGGGTGTAGCCTCCAGGATAAGTAATCTGAAGGCCACAATGATAACCCCTGAAAGATTTATCTCCTCTGGTGATGGCTATGGCTTTGATGAAAAACTTGCCAAGGTATACATGAGATATCAGGATGAGCTTAAAAGATGTAATGCCCTTGATTTTGATGACCTGATTATGCTTACTGTGAAGGTATTTGAAGAGTTTCCTGAAATCCTTGAAAGGTATCAGGAGAGATTCCAGTATATCCTTGTTGATGAATTTCAGGATACAAACTATGCCCAGTACATGCTTGTAAAACTTCTTGCCTCTGGCCATAAGAATATCTCTGTGGTGGGTGATGATGACCAGAGTATTTACAGATTCAGAGGCGCTGAGGTGAGGAATATTCAGCGCTTTGAAAAGGATTTCCCTGAGCTAAGGGTGGTAAAACTGGAGCAGAACTACAGGAGTACCCAGAACATACTGGATGTATCAGGCTCTGTGATTTCTGCCAATCCTGTAAGGAAGAAGAAGTCCTTATGGACCGACAGGGGCAAGGGAGAAAAGGTGCATTTTTACTGGCTGCCCACAGAGGATGATGAGGCAAAATATATTGCAAAGCTAATCCGTGACATTTACCTGAAAGGGAAACACTCCTTTGGAGATATTGCCATACTTTACAGGATCAATCTCCAGTCAAGGGCTATTGAGGAGGCACTGAGGAGGGAGCGGATACCTTACAGGATTGTTGGTGGTATTAGTTTCTATGAGAGAAAGGAGATAAAGGATGTTATCTCCTATTTAAGACTTGTTGTTAATCCCCATGACAATGTAAGTCTCAGACGCATCATTAATACTCCTTCAAGAGGTATTGGTGCTGCTACATTGAACAAGATCGAGCAGGAATCAAAACGCAAAGGTATAAGTCTTTTTGATGCCATAATTTCCATATGTAACGGAAGATCCTCCACACAGAGTGTGGTGGACAGACTGAAGGGGCTAATTGATCTGTTAAAGGAATTTTCTGCATTAAAGAAAGAATCCACTCCAGAGATAATCACCCATATTATAGAGAAGACAGGATATGCTGAAGGGCTTTCAGAAGAGCGATTACAAAACATAGCAGAACTGATGGCATCTTCTGAAGGAAGTTCTGTCAATGATTTCCTTGACAGGGTTTCACTTGTGACCCGACTTGATGAGAGTCTGCCTGATAACATGGTCTCGTTAATGACACTGCATACTGCCAAGGGTCTGGAATTTCCCATTGTCTTTATCGTTGGCCTGGAAGAGGGGCTGATGCCTTACTTCAAGGCCTTTGACAGTGAGGAGGAACTCTGTGAGGAGCGAAGACTCCTCTATGTTGGAATGACCCGTGCTAAAGAGATGCTCTTCCTGTCAGGAGCCAGAAAGAGGAGAATCTTTTCCAAACTGCAGGAGCAGGAACCCTCAAGATTCCTCGCAGATGTGCCAAGAAACTGTTGTAAATGGATTGAGAAGGCCTTTTGTAAACATGAAAAGGTGGAGAAACCCACTGGTAATGGCAAGAAACCTGTCTCGATTAAGATACCATATAAAACAGGTTGCAGGGTGAGACATCCAAAGTGGGGTGTTGGAGTTGTGAGGGACTGTTATGGTGAAGGCGATGATATGAAGGTATGCGTTAACTTTCCGGGAGTTGGGATAAAAAGACTGGCCCTTAAATTTGCCAATCTGGAGAGGATATAAATAGTTATGAAGCTCTCATCAAAAGAGGTTGAGCATATTGCCATGCTTGCAAGGCTTAAACTCACTGAGGAGGAAAAAGAGTTATTCAGTGAACAACTAAGTAAAATCCTTGATTATATTGAAAAGCTTAATGAACTGGATACAGAAGATGTGGAGCCCACCAGCCATGTAATCCCGCTCAGAAATGTATTCAGAGAAGACCATCCTGCTCAATCTCTGAGTGTTGATGATGCCCTTAAAAATGCCCCTGATCGATCAGGACCCTTTTACAGAGTGCCAAAGATAATCGAATAGAGGAAGCTAACAATAAGTAACAGATTACCATATGGCTGTAAACACATCAGAACATAAAAGGGTGAAGAAGACAATAATGAGAGGTAACGAGGCTATTGCCGAGGCAGCCATCCAGGCAGGTTGCCGTTTTTATGCAGGTTACCCAATTACACCCCAGAACGAGATTCCAGAGTACATGTCAAAAAGGATGCCCGAGGTGGGTGGTGTGTTTATCCAGGCTGAAAGTGAACTATCTGCTATAAATATGGTTTATGGCGCCTCTGCAGCAGGTGTGAGGGCAATGACATCCTCATCCTCGCCTGGTATAAGTCTTAAGCAGGAGGGGCTGTCCTATCTTGCAGGTGCAGAACTGCCTGCTGTGGTGGTGAATATGCAGAGAGGTGGCCCGGGACTTGGAAACATATCCGGCAGCCAGCAGGACTATTTCCAGGCAGTTAAAGGCGGTGGCCATGGTGACTACAGACTTCTTGTTTATGCACCCTTTAATCTTCAGGAGATATGGAATCTTACCATGATGGCCTTTGACAAGGCTGACCTGTACAGGAATCCTGTCATGATCCTCTCAGACGGTGTGCTTGGTCAGATGATGGAGCCCTTTGAGCCGCTGGAATATGTTATGCCTGAGCTTCCACCCAAGGACTGGGTGCTTGATGGCTGTAAAGGCAGACCCCCCAGGGTTGTGAAATCCCTTTATCTTGGAGAGGGTGTACTGGAAAACCATATAAAGAAACTCTTCAGTAAATATGAACTGATGAAGGAAAAAGAGGTGCTTTCTGAAGGATATTATGTAGATGATGCTGAGGTGGTTATTATTGCCTTTGGGATTGCAGCAAGGGTATGTCTTACTGCAATAAGAATCCTCCGTGAGGGAGGTAAAAAGGTAGGTCTTTTCCGTCCCGTTACACTCTTTCCCTTCCCTGAAGAAGAGATCAGGGAGCTTGCAGTGGCAGGAAAAAGGATTCTTGTTGTAGAGTTGAATATGGGACAGATGGTTGAGGATGTCAGACTTTCTGTCCAGGGACTAACAGATGTGGATTTTTATGGCAGAACCGGTGGTTCTATTATTTCACCTGAAGAGATTGTAAAGCACCTGAAATCCTTTTTATAATTTTTATAATAAAACAAGATTATCCCTGTGTATCACTTCATCAGAATACTTGTATCCAAGATTTTTTTCAATCTCTGAACTCCGCAGTCCCTTGATCTTCTCTATCTCATCAGAGGAATAGTTGGTAAGGCCTTTTGCAATCCTCTGACCATCCCTGTCCAGGCAGTACACTGCATCACCAGATGAAAACTTCCCCTCCACCGAGACTATGCCCGTGGGCAGAAGGCTTTTGCCGCGTTTAACAATTGCATCCTTGGCTCCATCATCAATGACAATACTACCTTTGGCCTTGACCCCGAAGGCAATCCAGCCCTTTTTCCCTGAATATCGCTTTCCCTTTGGTATGAATTCAGTTCCACAACGCTGTCCGTTAATAATTTTTGATATCAACCCTCTAATATTGCCATTTATAATATTTGTTGTTATGCCATAATCCATTGCCCTTTTTGCTGCCATCAACTTGGAGTACATTCCTCCTGTCCCATAACGGCTGGAGGTGATCTCTGCGATAGCTTCAAGCTCTGGTGTTATCTCCTCAACGGTCTCGATAAGCCTGGCATCCTTGAATCTTTTGGGGTCTTTGGTGTAAAGTCCGTCCACATCCGAGAGGATAATAAGCCTCTGTGAATCACAGAGGCCTGCAACAAGTGAGGCAAGCTGATCATTGTCACCAAACTTTATTTCATCAATTGATACAGAATCATTTTCATTAATTATGGGTATAACCTGATAGTCAAGCAGTGTCAGTATGGTATTCTTGGCATTGATATACCGTGCCCTGTCATAGAAGGCATCCCGTGTAAGCAGTATCTGTGCAACCTTTACTCCATGTTTTGCAAAATACTTTTCATATATCCACATGAGAGCGCTCTGTCCCACAGCAGCAGCAGCCTGCTTGTGTTTTATATCAGAGGGCCTGCTCTTCAGTCCAAGCCTTTTCATTCCTGCTGCAACTGCTCCAGAGGAGACCACGACAACCTCATGACCCTGGGCATGTATCTTTGCAATCTCAGCCACAATGGATGCTATTCGTCTCTGATTCAGTCCTTTTTCATCTGCAATAATGTTGCTGCCGATCTTAATAATCACTCTCATATCACTTTCCTCATCTGTTGTTCCTTTGCACGTTCCTTCTCAACCAGTCCTGACAGGTATAATAGGAGTTCCTGAATCCCTTCACCTGTGACAGAAGATATTTTAAATAAATCCATATTGTTTTTTTTACAATAACCTGTCAACCTGTCCAACTTCTCCTTATTGGCCACATCCATCTTAGTTGCCACTATAATCTGGGGTCTTTTCAGTAGATCCTCATTATAGAGTCTTATTTCATTGATAATCTGTTCGAGGTTTTCCACTGGGTCACCAGTGGTAAGGTCAGAGACATCTACAAGATGTAGCAGTATCTTGGTCCGTTCTATATGCCTCAGAAACTGGAATCCCAGACCAGCGCCTTTATGGGCATCCTTGATAAGCCCTGGGATGTCTGCAATCACAAAGCTCTTAAAATCATCCATCTTTACCACGCCAAGATGTGGTTGCAGGGTCGTAAAAGGATAGTCTGCTATTTTGGGCTTTGCTGCTGATACCCTTGAAATAAAGGTGGACTTGCCAGCATTGGGCAACCCAATGAGTCCAACATCAGCAATGAGCTTCAGTTCCAGTATTATATCCCGCTCCTGGCCCTTCTGCCCTGGCTGGGCATACCGGGGTGCCTGACGTGTGGATGTGGCAAAATGTGCATTGCCCAGCCCGCCTTTGCCACCCCTTGCCACAATCACACTTGAACCAGGCCGGTCAAGATCAGCTATTATCTCCTCTGTAAGGGCATCTTTTACTACTGTACCAACAGGCACACGTATTATCAGGTCTGCTCCATCCTTGCCATGCATCTTTTTTCCCTTGCCGTGCTGTCCACGTTGCGCCTTATAGGTCTTTTTATATTTATGATCAAGTAGTGTGTACAATTGAGGGTCTGCCTCGATGATTATATGGCCACCCCTGCCACCATCACCACCATCAGGGCCTCCCTTTGGTATGAACTTTTCCCTTCTGAAGCTGACACAGCCCCTGCCACCATCACCAGCCTTTACATGAATCTTTGCATAATCAACAAACTTCATAGTCCCTCTAAGATATCCAGGACAGCCTTTTCAGAACTGCTCACTGCAGCATTAATATCCCAGGACTTCCTGTTTCTTGGTCCCACGAAATTGCTTATACCCCTGATCTCGAGACAATCAACTCCATGCTTAAGACACACATGTGCCACAGCTGCTCCTTCCATGCTCTCACAAAGGGGTCTGTATCTTTTATTGAGGTAATCTGCTCTATCCTTTGTGGCAGTGATGGTGGAAACAGTAATAAAGGTTCCCCTTTTTACTGGATGCCCTTTCTTTTGTAAATTATTCATGACAGAACACAGTAGATCCTTATTGAATTTTATTTCATTATAAATCTCTTTACCATTACTGGTTTTTAATAAAGGTATACCTGTAAATCGCATATCTGAAAACCCCCTTGCCAGGCAGATACCTTCATCTGCATAGATCTCCCTGTCTGCTACCGCTGTATCACCTATCGAAATACCCCTGTCCGGAAAGGCGCCACCTATGCCGAAGTTTATGATGATTTCAGGTCTGTATTTTAGAACAAGAAATGTGGTTGCATGTGCTGCATTTACCTTTCCCACGCCTGATATGACGAGGGATACCTGTTTGTTACTTATAATGCCTGATATTATCTCAATGTTGGAATGCCTAAAAAACTTTCTCTTTTTGATATGATTTACTAATCCTGATGTCTCCTCTATTACAGAACATACAAGCCCAATCAATTAGATCCTCTTATATCAGTTTTTAATTTCT
>JALUSH010000126.1 GCA_027016675.1 Thermodesulfovibrio sp. | reverse complement strand
GCCCTGAATCCAGAAAGTTCTATACCTTTTTGAAAACCATGGAGACCTATAAAACCACCTTCTCTGATAAGGACTGGCTGATCTTATCCACTGACGGAGATTTCTTTATATACCTGAAGAAGCAGGCGGGCAAATAGATATACATATTCCATGGAGAAAGTTAAGCTGCAAATATCCCCTGAACCCCTCTTGAGAGGGATTCAGGGGATAATATTGTACACTCTCAGCAATAAAGCTTATAGCAGTACCCGGGATCTGGGTTATTTATGATACCTTTTTGAGCCCCCTTTAAATTAGAATGAATATTGTTTATAATAGAAGATGTTTGATTTTTTAAATACTCCCCTCCTTCGAGTATTCCTGGTCATAATGGTCCTGCTAATACTCTCAAAGGTGGCTGACCTATTCTTTGACAGGGTGGTAAGGAAACTCACCAGGCATACCAGTACATCCCTTGATGATATGACGATAGATATCCTGCACAGACCTGTTGCCATGTCCATCTTCCTTGTAGGACTGGTTATCAGCCTCCCTCATATAGGACTGACCAGAGAGGTAATCTTTTATCTGAATTCCGTCTCTTATACCATACTGATTCTGATATGGTGTATAACACTGATAAAGATGAGCAATCTCATCGTCTTTCAGATTATAAGCAGGGTAACTGATGAGACAGGGCTACGCAATGATGTAATACCGCTTATAAAAAATATATCAAAGATTATCATAATCGGCACCTCTATATTTGTCTTTCTTTCGATCTGGAAGATAAACATTACCCCCCTGCTTGCCTCAGCTGGAATCGTGGGTGCTGTAGTTGCCTTTGCAGCAAAGGATACCATGGCAAACCTCTTTGGAGGGATAAGTATCTTCTTTGACAAGCCCTTCAAGATAGGTGACTATGTGATACTTGACAGTGGTGAGAGAGGAGAGGTTGTAACCATCGGAGTCAGAAGTACAAGGATAAAGACAAGGGATGATATCCTCATAACCATACCGAACTCCATCATTGCTAACACAAAGATCATAAATGAGAGTGCTCCTATTCCAAGATTCAGGATTCGAATTCCTGTTTCTGTTGCATATGGAAGTGACATAGATCTTGTTGAGAAGACATTGTTAGAGGTAGCAGAAGAGAACTCCAATGTCCTGCCTGAGCCTGAACCAAGGGTGCGTTTTCGTTCTTTTGGCGATTCAGCACTTAATTTTGAACTCCTCTGCTGGGCAAGAGAGCCTGTTCTGAGAGGTGTGACCATACATGAACTGAACTCTGCCCTTTATAAGGAGTTCCAAAAGAGAGGAATAAAGATTCCCTTTCCTCAGAGAGATATCCATATATACAAGACAGATTCCTGAAGGACCTATCGCGGGGTTTAAATCAACAGGGCACTGTTTAATGTTAGAATAAACATGAGACTTTATTATTGTAATTAACGAATCTCAAGTGATTATATTAATTCCTGCCCGAAGTGTTCGGGCTCAGAAGGAGGACTCACTTTAAAATGGACAACGAAACCAAGAAACTAATTGATAAACTAAAAGGCCCAAGGGCAAGATTTGGCATAGCCATATTGTTCATTGTATTTTTTATGTTCTTCTGGAATTTCTTTTTTGGGTATAAAGGACAGGTACAATACAATATAACCTACAGTCGTTTTATTGGAGAACTCAATGCAGGAAATATAAGATCTGTCACAATAAGAGACCTGCAGATATCCGGTGAATTCCTCAAAGAGATTACCCTTCAGTTACCAGGCACCAAAAAAACAGTATCTACAAAATATTTTCAGACCTTCCTTCCCTCCTTTCAGGGAGAAGGGCTCCTGTCTCTACTGGAAGAAAAAAGGGTAATAATCAATGTTGCGCCACAAGGGAAAAGGTCCCTTCTATGGTCCTTTGTACTTGGCATACTACCATGGGTCTTGATTATAGGCGTCTGGATACTGATTATGAGAAGAGCACAGCGGGTTCAGGGTGGCCCTGGAGGGCTATTTACCTTCGGTTCCAGCAAGGCAAGGGTTTATGATTTCAAGAAAAAATCAGCAGTAACCTTTGAAGATGTTGCAGGGATGAAGAATGCCAAGCTTGAACTGGGAGAGACAGTAGAATTCCTGAAAGACCCTGAAAAGTTCAAGAGATTAGGTGCAAATGTCCCAAAGGGTGTGTTACTGATTGGCCCACCAGGAACAGGGAAAACCCTTCTTGCACGGGCTATTGCAGGAGAGGCAGGAGTGCCTTTTTTCAGTATCAGTGCCTCAGAGTTCATCGAGATGTTTGTGGGTGTTGGTGCTGCTCGAGTGAGAGATATGTTTAAGAAGGCAAAAGAAGCTCAACCAAGCATAATCTTTATTGATGAGATTGATGCTGTTGGAAGAACCAGGGGAGCTGGTCTTGGTGGTGGGCATGACGAGAGGGAACAGACCCTTAACCAGCTTCTGAGCGAGATGGATGGATTCGAGCCACACGAGGAGGTGATTGTTTTAGCTGCTACAAACAGACCCGATGTCCTTGACCCTGCACTGTTGAGACCCGGTCGATTTGACAGACACATCGTGGTTGACAGGCCTGGATGGGAAGACCGCAAGACCATTCTTGAGGTACATGTAAGGGGCAAGGCCCTGTCAGAGGATGTGAATCTTGAAAAGATAGCAAAAGGGACACCTGGCATGACAGGTGCTGATCTGGAAAACCTCGCAAATGAGGCTGCCCTTATTGCAATACGAAAGAACAAAGACACAATAGATTACGAAGACTTTGAAGAGGCAAAGGACAAGATACTAATGGGTATAGTGAGAGAGGAATCAATAAGTGACCTGGAAAAACAGATTACCGCCTATCATGAGGCAGGACATGCCCTTGTTGCCCATGAACTACCAGACTCAGACCCAATTCATAAAGTAAGCATAATCCCTCGTGGAATGGCCATGGGTGTAACACAACTGTTGCCTGAAGAAGACAGACACTATTATCCCAAGAGTTATCTTATGAGTAAACTGAGTGTGTCCCTTGGTGGAAGGGTTGCTGAAAAGATTGTCTTCAATGATGTAAGCTCAGGTGCCCAGAATGATCTGAAAGATGCAACCTTACTTGCAGAAAAGATGGTGGCACAATGGGGCATGAGCGAAAAGGTTGGGCCCTTGAATCTTGGCAGAGGAGAGGAACATCCCTTTCTGGGAAGGCAACTTGCTGCCCCAAAGCATTACAGCGAGGACATGGCCTGGCTTATGGACCAGGAGATCAGAAGCTTCATATTAGAGGCTGAAAAGAAGGCAGAAGAGATATTATTGAATAACAGACAGGCACTGGATGCCCTGGCCGAGGCCCTTATGAAAGAAGAGACACTTGAAAGAGAAGGAATAGAACGGATAATAAAAGAGGCAAGGGCAGGAATCTAAATCAGGTGTTTGACCACAACCTATGGACAGTTTTTGATGATGTGAAAAGAAGATAAGTTATTGAATTTAAAAAAAAATATTGGTGGACGGTAGGGGAGTCGAACCCCCGACCTCCAGAGTGCGATTCTGGCGCTCTCCCAACTGAGCTAACCGCCCGTGATGCTAAAATCTATTTTATTAAAAATCGACCTGTTCATACAATGTTTGTTTTGATACAGAAGTTCTCCCACTCTGTAAAAAACATCTTTAATAAAAAAAAGTTGTTGAAAAAGAAGAAAAAAATAATCCACAGAATTGGTCTCTGCCTGAACCTGTATTGAAAAATCGCAAAATCAGATGATGTTTCCACTGTACAGTGGCAGAGAGGTGGTTCATCCACTCATCACCTCATCTACTCATTTACCCATCTCTGCTCACTGTTTACTGTTTTTTATTCTGCCTTATTTACAAATCTTAAAATTATTTGGACACTACTATGAGT
>JALUSH010000125.1 GCA_027016675.1 Thermodesulfovibrio sp. | reverse complement strand
GATTTACCCGAGAAAGCAACTACTTCTTAAAGTTCTTTAAGATTTGTTTTCTACCTTGAAACAAACACAAATCTAACCTGTTCCAAGTCCAGATCAGCAGAAATAAAAAGACAGGATATTTTGCTTTATTTTAAACAAGGACAATGGCGGAGGGGGTGGGATTCGAACCCACGGTGGAGTTGCCCCCACAGCGGTTTTCAAGACCGCCGCCTTCAACCACTCGGCCACCCCTCCAATCAAGGGACAAATAGCAAGGGACAAGTAACAAGTAACAGATACCTATAAACTTGTTACAATCCTATTATGTGACCGTATTTAATATAACCTAAAGGGAATAATTCTTACAAATCTTCTCGGAAATAGCAAATATCCTTTGGTAACTTGAATGATGCTTTTAATATTTTTCTGTTGTCAATCCACAGCCCTTCAAATTTATTTAACCCAAATCCAGTGATAAAGTTCATAGGCAGTGGTATGGTAGAGTCTTACACATCATTCTCAGCAGCCATCCAAGGCTTTACCCCAAAAAATTTTCAACTTTTTTGGGGCCCTGGCTGCTTCCGAGGGAATTTTGCGATTCACCTTCCAGGTGAATCTTTTTACAAAATTCAAAACCGTTCAGACTCTACCATAACACTGCTTTCAGCATTTCTTCCTTATCCTTACACCTATGTCTGAGTTCAAAAAAATCTTTGCTATTTAAAAACAATTAAAGCCTTGAGGGAATCCCCTGCATCAGCTACCATCTGGTATGCCTTACGGGTATCTTCAATCCTGAATATATGTGTTACCACATGTTCCGCTCTGATCAATCCCTTCTCAATTAATCTTAGTGCCTCTTTTGTATCATCAGGGCCGCAGGAATAGCTCGTTGTAAGGGTTATGTCCTTGAAATACAGCTCATTGGGGTCTATTTGTAACATCTCACCTGGTTTTGCAGGAGTAAAGAAAACAACAGTTCCACCTGGAGCAACAACTCTCAGGCCGTCCATCATTGCCTGAACTGAGTTTGGTCCCACTATCACAACATCAACCCCACCCTTTTCAGTATTGTCCTTTATTTCAGCAACAACATCGCTTTTGACAAAATCAATTACCAGATCAGCTCCGAGCTCTCTGGCTTTATTTAATCTAAAAGGTACCCTGTCTATTCCTATAACCTTTTCAGCACCATAGTGACGTGCAAGAAGAATATGTATCATTCCCATAACCCCCATACCCAGTACAGCAACAGTGTCGCCCTTCTTTATCCTGCTTCTTTTGAAGGACTTCACCACACAGGCAACAGGTTCAATAAGTGTGGCATCCTCATAACTGATCCCTTCAGGCAATTTCAATGTATCCCTTTTAAGTGTATTCTCTGTAATCCTTATGTATTCCGCGACACCACCAGGTTCAATCCCCATCTCCTTCCATTTACTGCACTGTACATAATCACCACGCATACAGAAAGGACAACTCATACACGGAGCGTGATGGTGCACAAACACCCTATCACCCACCATGAACTCCTCTACACCTTTTCCAATCCTTACAATCTCACCGGCAGGTTCATGTCCCAGCACAAGAGGAGCCTTCTTCTCTATATACCACGGCATAACATCACCCGAGCAGATGCCCGACGCCCTGACACGTACAAGTGCCTCACTATCGCCAATTTCTGGCAGAGGCATATCTTCAATCCTTATGTCTTTGAAGCTATAAAGACAGGCAACCTTCATCTCTATTCCAAAGTAGAGTCAGGCAGGATTGCATACTTAATGCCCTTCCCCTCTGATAAAAGTCTGAATACCTTCTTTATATCATGGAGGCCAAAAGAGCCTGTTACTAATGGCAGGAGATTCAATTTCCTGCCAACTATGAGCTCTCTTGCGTATCTCACATCATCCGGAGTGTAATGAAAGGAACCCTTTATGGTTAACTCATCATAATGAAGACGGTTTGTTAAATATGTAACCTTACTTCCTGAAGGACATCCACCAAATAGCAAAACCGTTCCCCCTCTTCTGACATACCCTACAGCACTCTCCCATACACTGACCTGTCCTGTACATTCCACAACAATATCAAACCCAAGCCCCCCACAAACCTTCCTTGAGATATCATCTATCTCCTCAGGACCCACAGTGAAATCAATCCCCATCTTTCTGGCAACACCCAGGCGCTCCCTGTTCATATCCATCACTACTACTTTTAACCCATGGCTTTTCAGGAATGCTGAATGCATAAGCCCTATAGCACCAGAACCTATAACCAGAGCATTCTGAGCTTTTTCAAGACCCATCCCTCTGTAAGGATGCACCACGCATGATAAGGGCTCCAGGAGTGCAGCTTCCTCAAAAGTTATATACGCTGGTTTATGATATAGATTTAAATCAACTATATGTGCTGGAAGAAGCAGGAATTCTGCATAACTTCCAAGCACCTTTGTGTTCATTATAGTCTCACATAGATTAAAGGCCTCCCGATTACAATAATCACAGCTCATACATGGTGCACTATGAACACCCATCACCTCATCACCTATCTTGAAATTATTAACATCATCCCCTACTGCAACAACCTCTCCAGCATATTCATGTCCGAAAGGACCTGGCATGGGTATAAGTTTGTGCCCTCTGAGGTAGGCCTTCAGGTCTGTTCCACAGGTCATGGCTGTTTTTACCCTGATAAGAACCTCACCTGGAGCAGGCTCAGGCAGAGGGGTATCCTCTAACTCGATTATTCCCTCTCTAACCAGGATTGCCCTTATCATCAGATGCCTATCCTGCCACCAATAAACTGACCCAGAACTGCTGCTACCAGAAAGATGGGTATATAATGGTAGTCAAGATGGGATGATACCCTTGCCAGAAATATAAAGGGTATGGGTATGTGAATATACAAAAACCACTTCAGGGAGTACTTCCTGCTCTTTGCACGCAATACGCCAAAGGGCAGATTCAACATAAATGTAAATGAAAATAATCCAAAAATAAGTGCAAATTTGGCAAGCATTTGTTATTATTATATTACAAACCATTTAAACCTTACAAGGAGGAAAATATGGAAGTAGGCAGGCTGTTTAAAGAGAGTTTCTTTATCGTTAAGGATAATACAATGATAATGTTTCCGCCAATCCTTGCATCTTTTTTAACAAATCTATTGCTTATACTTGTTCTTGGAAGTATGGCTACAGCAGGTATAGAGCAAAAAAAGATATCTGTAAGCATGATACTCATTGTAACACTTATAAGCTTTGGGATTCAGTCACTTTCTCATGCAATCACTGTTGTAATGGCTGAGCAGGCACTGTCAGAAAAAAGATGCTCATTGAAATACGGATTTAATGAATCCATGAAAAAGATAGGTCCTGTATTCAGTGCTGGCATTCTTATTGGTATACTCTTTACAATCGGTATGATGCTCTTTGTCATACCAGGGCTTGCAGTATTGTATGTTTTTATGTTCACATTTGTTGTTATTATACTGAAAAACCTCCATACCCTTGAGGCAATGAAGAAGAGCTATCAGATCATAAGAGCAAATATCACTGATACCCTCTTTCTGTTTCTCTCCCTTCTTGGAACTTCATTGTTAATAGGGATAGTTGGAAGAATATTCCTCAAGGTTCCCCTCTTTGGCCAGATTATCAATGCACTTTTAATGGGAGGGCTCTTTGCCTTTCTTGCTGTTGTGCTTGTAAAGTCCTTCAAAGTATTAGAGAGTGATTAAAAAAAACAGAGCCGCACCCCATTAATAAGTGCAATATTATTTTGTACCAGCTATTTTTTACCTTTCAGTGCCCTTTCAACGGTTCTTATGGCACAGAACTCACCACACATACTGCAAACATCCTTCTCACTGGGCGGCCTCTCAGCCCGATACCTTCTGACCTTGTCAGGATCAAAACTATACT
>JALUSH010000124.1 GCA_027016675.1 Thermodesulfovibrio sp. | reverse complement strand
CAAGGTACTTGTCTACCCCTTTTACAAATATCTTACGCCGATATCGAGGCGTCCAAACAATGTGGTACTCTGTGTGATATACACTATGATTGCTTTTCCTGAATCTCACTCTTTAATTATATACATACCTTCTATCATTGTTTGGACAGCCTATCCATCACCAGACTGAAGTCTGGTGGTTTATCGGCACACTAAAATACAAAATGGATGAGCAGGTATTGCTATTCATTCTCAAAACCGCCTTTTAGGACAATTATCAAACCTGGAACTTAATGGGATAATTCTATTAGTTTTTTGATATAATCTAAGTTATGCTAAAGGTTGCTATATGTGGTGGTAGTGGCTATACAGGGTCTGAGCTAATAAGACTCCTGCTATCTCATCCACGTGTTGAGATAGCAGCTATAACCTCTGAAAAATCAGCAGGCAAGCCTGTTTATAGCCTTTTCCCACATCTGAGAAATATTTTAAGCCTTAGTTTTGAATCCCTTAATAAGGAAAAACTACTTAAAAAGGCAGACCTTTTCTTCCTTGCCCTGCCCCATGGTGCATCACAGGACACTGTTGCCTTCTTTGTAAGGCATGGCAAAAGGGTTATAGACCTTTCCGCAGATTACAGACTAAAAGACCCCAAAACATACCAGGCATGGTATGGGTGTGAACATGTTTATCCCCATATACTTAAAAAGGCTGTATATGGACTTCCAGAGCTCTACAGGAGAAAGATCAAAAAGGCTACAGTGGTGGCAAACCCCGGTTGTTATCCCACCGCTGCTGCGCTTGCCATTGTACCTGCCCTGAAGGCAGGAATAATTAAAATGGACAGCATAGTGATAGACTCAAAATCAGGCACATCAGGTGCCGGAAGAAAGGCTGACACAGCTTATAATTTCTGCGAGATTAACGAGTCCTTCAGGGCCTATGGTGTGGGCACCCACAGACATACTCCTGAAATTGAGCAGATCCTCTCTGATATGGTAAGGCAACAGGTAACTGTCAATTTCACCCCGCATCTTTTGCCTCTAAACAGGGGTATATTAACTACAGTCTATTGTAAACTTAATAGGAAGGTCTCTTTGGAGGAGATTATAAATCTCTACAAAAAAACATACAAAAAGGAGTTCTTTATAAGGATATACGATGACGGAACCCTGCCAGATGTACGGAATGTAAGGGGAACAAATTTCTGTGACATAGGACTGAAGGTTGTTGAAAGAACAAATACCCTTGTTGTGGTATCTGCTATAGATAATCTTGTAAAGGGTGCCTCGGGCCAGGCTGTGCAGAACATGAATATCATGATGGGTTTCGAGGAAACAGAAGCACTAAAAGATATCTCTCCATTACCATGACAGAGATTATCATCCCCCTGAATATCCATAAAGAGATGATAGAACACGCCCTCCAGGGAGTACCTGAGGAGGTATGTGGAATACTTGCTGGTGATGGTAAGCAGGTAACCACTATCTATAAAATGACCAATACTGAACACTCACCTGTGAGTTATTTTATGGAGCCACAAGAGCAGTTCCAGGTTATGAAAGACATGAGAAAAAGGGGCATTAAAATGATGGCCATCTATCATTCCCATCCTGAGGCACAGGCATATCCATCACAGAAAGATGTAAACCTTGCCTTTTATGATGATGTGGTGTATATTATAATCAGTCTTTTAGACAATGAACCTGTTGTCAGGGGATTCACAATCAAGGATAAAAAGATAGAAGAAGTGGAGGTTGTGATTAAACAGTGAAGGTGGGGTTTGTTTATGATAATGTATATCTACTACACACGCCACTGGGCTTTCATCCTGAAAGACCTGAAAGACTTCAGGCAATTGTTGATATGTTGCAGGCCAATTCTATCTGGAACGAACTTATACATTTTAAACCCATTAAGGCAGAGGACTCTCTTATCACATCTGTGCATGATGTGAATTATCTTAACAGGGTAAAAACCGCTACGCCTGGTTATTTTGACCCTGACACCTATTTTTCAGAGGGCACCCTTGAGGCAGCCCTTTCTGCTGCTGGTGCTGTGGTGGAAGCAATAAGAATGTGCAAAGAAGGCGAGGTCCAGAGGGCATTTTGTGCTGTAAGGCCTCCAGGACACCATGCAGAGTCTGACAGGGCAATGGGTTTTTGTATCTTCAACAATGTAGCCATTGGCGCAAGATATGCTCAGTCTCTTGGCTATGAAAAGGTCTTTATCATAGATTTTGATGTACACCATGGAAATGGAACAGAGCATATGTTCTATGAAGATGATGCTGTATTTTATTTCAGCACCCATCAGTATCCTCATTACCCTGGCACAGGCTCTACTGAAGAGCGAGGTCGTGGAAAAGGAGAGGGGTTTACCTATAACATACCCATGCCTGCTGGTGCAGGTGACAGTGAATATATTGATGCCTATACCATAAAACTGCCTGAACTGGTTAAACAGTTCGATCCTGATATAGTCCTTGTCTCTGCTGGTTATGATTTACATGAAAAAGACCCACTTGCAGGTATAGCTGTAACAGACTCGGGTATAAGAAACATTGTTAGAGGAATCATTGACTCAAAGGAGACTATTCCATTTGTGTTTGCTCTTGAAGGTGGCTATAACCTTGAGGCCCTTGCCAGATCTGTCTTTATTACAGTGGAAGAATTATTAAAGGATTAGATAGAATATATGGGTATTATGGAAAGAAAGGTAATATATTTTGAAAGACCAGGCCGTGAAAACACTGAGGCATGCCTTGATGTAGTAAAAGAAATACTGAGTTCCACTGATATAATGCACCTCATAGTTGCCTCCACCACAGGAGATACAGGGTTGCTTTTTGCAGAGGCATTGAAAGAAACAGGAATCAATCTGATAGTGGTTACTCATTGTCATGGGTTCAAAGAACCAAATACCATAGAGATGCCCCATGATGTCAGAGAAAGGATCGAATCTCTGGGTGCAAAGGTATACACAGGAACTATGATCACCCATTCCCTTGAGACAGCACTGGCCAAGAAATTTGGCGGCGTATATCCCACCCTTCTTGTTGCACAATCATTGAGAAGATTCGGTGAAGGGCCGAAGGTATGTATTGAGATGGTAATGATGGCCGCTGATGCAGGTCTGATCCCGGAAGGCGAGGAGATTCTTACAGTGGCAGGTACTGCAAGGGGAGCAGATACAGTAATGATAATCCGTTCAGCAGCATCCAAGAGGTTTCTTGACCTCAAAGTGCTTGAAATCTTAGCAAAACCAAGGGGTTAGATTATGAGGCAAAAGGACTGGATTGAACAGGCTAAAAGGACCATCAAATCTGCAGAGCATTCTGCTCAGGGAGGATTTTTTGAGGATGCAGCATTCCTTTCCCATCATGCTGCCATGCTTGGTGCCATTGAACTGCTCACAAGGAAAGGAATTGTTAGTACCGGACAGTCAGTCTATTATCTGCTAAAACAGATAGAGAATGTTAAACAGGATTTATTGCATAAAGCACGTTTGCTTGACACCTACTATACACCCTCCCGTTATCCTTATTGCTTTGAAAAGGGTTCTCCCAAGGATTATTTTGACGAAGAAATAGCTAAGGAGGCAATAAACTGTGCAAAGGCTATCCTGGAATACGTTGAGACAGAACTGGGCTGACCTGTTCTTCTTTGAACCTCTTTCTGAGTTTCTCTCTCGTCTCCATGAAGACCGTGGTGGAGAGGTCATTGCTATAGCCATGTTCAGTCCCGAGGGAGAAGAGGTTCCTCCACCAGTGCCTCCGGTTCATATACTTGTACTTTACCGTGACCACATCAACTTTCTCAGGGAGACCTTCTTTCTCAGAGAACATGACCCTTCTGGTCTATTTAATTTTTTCTGTTACGGAATCTCTGATTTTCAGAATATGTATAAGGAGTCCAATCCTGTTGCATATCAGGCTGTAAAGACCGGGCTGATTCTCTTTGAAGCTGACAGTGAGATGGAAGATTTTATTACATGAAGTTACATTAGTGTCTGGTAAAAATGTCATGCTGAACCTGATCTTCATCAGAACATGCTTGTTTCAGCATCTTGATAAACAAAAACTTACGAGACCCTTTTTCCGGGAGGCTTAGATGAGATTTTCCAGAACCTTCATACCCACTCTCAGAGAGGTACCAGCAGAGGCTGAGGCAGTGAGCCATAAACTGCTTCTTCGGGCTGGTTATATACGACAGCTCGCGTCAGGGCTTTATATCCTATTGCCCTTGGGCTTCCAAGTGCTTGAAAAGATCAACAGAATAATCAGGGAAGAGATGCAGCGTATTGGAGCACAGGAACTCCTTATGCCCGTGCTGCATCCTGCAGAGGTCTGGCAGAAGACAGGCCGATGGTATGAAATAGGGGATGAAATGTTTCGACTGAAGGACAGAACAGGTCGTGATATGTGTCTTGGCATGACCCATGAAGAGATAATGACATGGCTCGCCTCAAAGGAGATCAGATCCTACAGAGACCTCCCACAGGTATGGTATCAAATTCAGACCAAGCTTCGCGACGAGGCAAGGCCCAAAAGCGGGATTATGAGGACAAGGGAGTTCGTCATGAAGGACTCCTACAGTTTTGACTGTGATGAGGAAGGTCTTGAAAGGAACTATCAGCTTCATATCGAAGCTTACAACAGAATATTCTCACGATGTGGTCTCAGATTTTACCAGGTTGAGTCAGACCCTGGTATGATGGGAGGGGCCACAGCGCATGAATTCATGGCCCCAAGCCCTGCAGGCGAGGATGATGTTGCACTCTGTGACTCCTGTGGTTACTCAGCAAATGTTGAACTTGCACAGAGTGTCTCAAAAAAGGTCAATTTTGAAGCCTGGCCTTATGAAGAGGTTCCTACACCTGAGAAACGAACGGTTCAAGAGGTATCTGAATTCCTTGGCATAGGGCCTGAGTACTTTATAAAAAGCCTTCTTTATATGACAGACAGCGGTCCTGTTCTTGTACTTTTACGAGGTGACCAGGATCTACAGGAGAGAAAACTACAACGTATTATTGGTAATTTCAGAACGGCCTTGAAGGATGAAATAGAAGATATACTTGGTGTTGAGGCAGGGTTTATCGGCCCACAGGGTCATAAGGATATACGGATAATAGCTGATGAAACCCTGAAAGAAGGGGTATATGTAAGCGGCGCAAATAAAAGGGACTATCATGTTAAAGGTCTGAGACCTGGCATCCACTTTGAAGCTCAGTTTGCTGACCTTCATATTGCCAAGAATAATGATTTTTGTCCAAAATGCAATGCACCTCTCAGGATTGAAAGGGTAATAGAGATAGGAAACATCTTCAAACTTGGCACAAAGTATTCCAAACCACTTGGTGCAACCTTTCTGGACAGAGATGGCAGAGAAAAACCCATCATTATGGGTAGCTATGGCATAGGACCGGCAAGGATTGCAGCTGCTGCTGTGGAACAGAATCATGATGACAACGGCATAATCTGGCCTTTAAGTATCTCTCCCTTCAGTGTAATAATACTACCGCTTAATATGAACCATGAAGAAACACGTCGTATTTCAGAGGAACTCTATAACAGCCTGCTTGAGAAAGGCATGGATATTCTCATTGATGACAGAGCCGAAAGGGCAGGTGTAAAGTTCAAGGACGCTGACCTCATTGGCATACCTGTACAGATAATTATTGGAGAAAGAGGGTTAAAGGAAGGAGTTTGCGAGATAAAAATCAGGAAATCAGGTGAAAAGATCAAGGTTTCCACTGATAATATATACAAAATGCTTATAGAGAAATTGAATGAACTTACCCCATGATTTTCAGATAATTTCTTTTAATTCATTTGCTTTTTATCCCTCTGTTATGTCATAATTGACGTGAGAGTAAAGAATTTTGCAGCTTATAGCCGCAGAACCTTACCTCTGCGGCTTTTATTTTTAGAAAGCAAAAATTAAAAATCCAGGAAGGAGGGTTGAGATTGGAGATTCAGGTAAACGGAAAAAATATCGACCGAGCTATCAAACTCCTCAAACGGGAGATTGAAAAGGAGGGCCTTTTCAAGGAGTTAAAAAATAGACGGCATTATGAAAAACCTTCTGTAAAGAAAAGAAGAAAACAACGTGAGGCTCAGAAGAGAAGAATAAAAACAGCAAGATACAAAAGAAATTCAAGGCATTCCAGATAGCTTTTATTTCTTTAATCCTGCCATAAAAAATTTAGCCAACAAGGAGTAAAACGACTATGTCAGTAAAGTTTTGTGATTTCAAGATTTCAGAGGATATTATCAGTTCTCTCATGGAAATGGGGTTTGAAGAACCAACACCAATTCAGCAGATTGCCATTCCCCCGGCATTAAAAGGCACGGATATTATTGGACAGGCACAAACAGGCACTGGAAAGACCGCTGCCTTTGGTATCCCCATGATTGAAGGACTGTTGCCAGGAACCTATCCCTCTGCCATGGTGCTTGCACCAACAAGGGAGCTTGCAATCCAGATTGCACAGGAACTGAACAGGATTGGAAGGAAAAAACGGATTCTATCTGTCCCTATCTATGGAGGCCAATCCATAGAGCGTCAGATACGTGCCCTGAAAAAAGGTGTTAATATTGTTGTAGGCACACCAGGCCGTATAATAGATCATATACACAGAAAGACACTTAATCTAAAAAACATCAAAATACTCGTTCTTGATGAAGCTGATGAGATGCTAAACATGGGCTTTATTGATGATATTGAACGGATTATTAATAGCCTCCCACAGGATAAACAGACCATGCTCTTTTCTGCTACAATGCCAGCCCCCATATTAAAGATTGCCAGAAAATACATGAAATCACCAGAAAGAGTCTCTGTAGATTCACAGAAGCTTGTTGTCTCCAGCATAAGACAGGTCTTCTATGAAGTACGAGAGGAAGACAAGATCAAGGCGCTTTCACGTATTATTGATGTGGAGGATCCTGCCCTTGCCCTCGTATTCTGTCATACAAAGAAAGAGGTTGATGAGGTAGCAGGGAAACTTCAGCAGATGGGTTACTATGCTGGTGCAATTCATGGTGATTATGCCCAGGTACGTAGAGAAAGGATTATGGATAAATTCAGGAATGGTGACATAGATATCCTGGTGGCTACAGATGTTGCTGCAAGAGGACTTGATGTTACAGATGTGAGTCATGTTATAAATTTCAGCATACCACAGAATCCAGATAGCTATGTACACCGCATTGGCAGAACAGGAAGGGCTGGGAAATCAGGCATAGCCATAACCTTTGTTACACCGAGAGAATACAGAAATCTCAGACAGATAGAACGCACTGCAAAAACAAGGATTCTTAAGGCAGAACTTCCTTCAAGAGATGAGGTGATAAAGGTCAGGCAGAAGGAAATCATTGATGAAATCGAATATGCCCTCAACAACAGAGGCTTTGAAGATAAACTATCAATAGTTGAGCACCTTTGTAAAAGGTTCTCTTTAAAAGATATTGCTGCCTCAGCACTCCAGATTGCCTTCTCTTATGCCGGAGTGGAGGATATTGAGGATATTTCTCACAAACTTTTAAACTCCAGAGATGATTATACCAGACTATTTATATCAATTGGCAAAAAGGACGGAATTTCTCCTTCTGATATTATAAGAATGCTTTCCAGAGCAGCTGACATTGATGCCAGAAAGATTGGTAATATCTCCATACTGGAGAAATTCAGTTTTGTAGAGGTCCAGTCCAGCATAGCTGACATGATCATAAAAAAACTGAAGAACTCTCTTATAAATGGCAAGCGAGTATTTATAGACAGGGCAAAGGAGAAACAGTTCTAAAAATATACATCCAAAAAAAAATATCTTGAAGCCAGAAAATACGCAAACTGTTCCCTTTTATTGTTACTGTCCTCTTCCTATGTAAAGGAATACAGTCTTTTTAACAGGCTTTGTGCTGTGGATTGTTTTATGTTTATGAGGCATTCTGCCTTGGCAGTATATATAAAACAAGAAATAGTCTGCCCCCTCCCCCAGAAAATCGGAAGATTTTCTGGGGTGTATGGGATCTGAAGACTCCACCATGGTACTGCTATGCATGTTATGTCTATAGAGTTTTGTATGTTTTTTTTAAATGGGGGAACCCCTGTTGTGCTCTTTGATAAAGGATAGCGGAAATTACTGGTGGACTGGTTAAAGTTTATTTCGCCTGTATAGAATTTTACTGATAAGAATGAATCCAATTCCAACTGCGGTAATCAGCAACAGGAATTTCCAAGAAAAAAAAGATATGCTATTTCCCATTACAACCATGATAATTGTAAGAGGCAGAATACCCAGAGCCGTTGTCCATGCGAAGGTCCAGGGGGAAATCTCAGATACACCAGCAAGGTAGTTGATGAGATTAAAGGATATAACGGGTATTAGTCTGCTTGCCAGTATGGCGGTACCACCGTTGTTTTTAATCCATTCCATCAATTTTTCCTGATTCTTTTCCTTTAGTTTCCGATTCACAAAATCATGGCCAAGTTTACGTGCTAGCCCGAAGGCAAGAAATGCACCAAGCATTGCCCCTGTCCATGTAACAACCGTTCCCCACAATGGCCCATAAAGCATTCCATTTGCAATTGCAACAAACTCAGCAGGAAAGGGCACAAATGAGTGTATAATCATTATCCCTATTGAAACTGCAATCCCCCAGGCTCCTGAGGTCCTTATGTAATCTTCAAGTTGTGCAATAGGGATACGTGGCCACCACGCACACCACGAGGCGTTTTTAATCAGCCCACAAATTAATATCGTTCCCAAAACATAAATTGAGATTAATGTCAATACAGTAAGTATTGATACAGTGGAAATAATCCGAAGTGATTTTTTCACTGTTTATCAACTCCTTCTTTATCCAAAGATGTCACCTTTTTACAGTATACCACTTGATTATAAATAAGTGATGAAAAAAGGTGTTCTTTGTTTAGGTTATTGTACGGTCTGTATCTTTGAAAACTTCTGTACCCTGTTATTTCTAAAATCCACTACATATAGATTTCCGTCACTGTCAAGGGCAATGTCTGTGGGATAAAGCAGTTAGCCAGGGCTGCTTCCCTTTTTGCCTATGGAAACAAGAAATTCTCCCTCAGGGGTAAACTTATTGATACAATGGTTATAGAAGTCGGCCACGAAGATATTTCCTCCGGGTCCTACTGCCAAGGCAGTGGCTGTTTTGAACCATCCGTTTAATGACCGTGGATGTTCATTGCAAAAGGACCTCCCCACTTCCTGAGTAGCCTTCCCTCAAGGTCAAAGACCTGAACCCTGTCGTTCTAGATACTCAGGCACATAGAGCCTGTCTCCTTTTACCTCAATGAGCATGGGACGGGCAAGTTCACCCGCTCCAGAGGTCTTTTCTCCCTCAAATTCCAGTTCAATACCTGTTCCACCTTTGTAAATCACATGAGGGCCAAGACCAAAGATGGGTTCATGGGCATGGGAGTTTGCAGTGAACATAGAGAAAATAAAAGCAGATAACAGGAGGGTTAGAAATTTATGGGATGGTCCTGTTTTCATTTCAGCTTCACCTTTTGAACTTTAATTGTCCAGGTTTTTCTCACTGAACAATCACTTCGCCTGTCACAGTCACATCAGTGTTAATGTAGCCCTCAAGGAGTTTGCTGTCTCCTGTAAGGTTAGAAACCTTTTCCACTTCTTTTGCTTTTCAGGATAAAATTATCATTGTCATCCTTTTCTATCATTCCTGAGGCAGTGGCGGTAATTTTATCAGGTCTGAATCCTGAGTCTTCTATGGCCTGTGGAACCTGACTGATTTCTATTGACTGTCCTTCTTTTGCAGTGAGTGTGGCAAGACCATTCTGGATATCAATCTCGATATCCTTTACCCCTTTTACACTTTTCAGTTTCTTTTCCACTCCATAAGCGCAGACGGGACATGCCATTCCATTTATTATAATGACAACCTTTTCTACCTCTGCATAGGAAGTAACCGAAGAAAGAAATACCATATCCCGCCTATTTTAATTCTGCTTTTCTGTATTGCCATACTACAGGGCACCTCCATTCAAGACAACAATATATAAAGTCTGATTACATCGAAAAGGTAATAAAGTCCCATCAACACTAAAACAACCCCGCCGGTCTTCTCAACCACGGGCACATATCGACTGAACCTGTGCATCCTCTTAAAAACACCAATGGAATAGCCAGCCACCACAAGAGGCAGTCCCCTGCCAATGGAGAAAAAGAGCATAAGAAGTGCTGAGTACCATACCTTTCCTGTGGCTGCTGCCACTGTAAGAATCCCCAGAACTATGGGTACACAGAAGGGGCAGAAAGACATGGAAAATGGTATCCCTAATAAAAAGGCACCAAGCAAAGAACCTGTCTTTTTCATTTTTATATCAAAGCCAATTGTTCTAAATTTCAGAACATTAAGCCACCTGAGCCCAAGCAATATAAGCACCGTGCCGATTACAAACTCCCACCTTGGTCCAAATATAGCACTTACCCTGTTTCCTATCAGGGCAAAAAGAACACCAAGGAGAACATCAGCTACTGTCATACCAAGAACAAAGACAATGGTCTTTGAAAATGCCATTTCAGGTGCTGCAGTCTTCCTGTCGCCTGCAATATAACCCACAAGCACAGGCACTACTGTAAGCGACCTCGGATTAAAGGCCATGGCAAGCCCAACCAGAAATACCAGCCCGAATCCTATAAGGGAAATATGAGATAGTATCTGCAGATTTTCAGGATCAAACATCTGTATGTTCACTCCTCGAAAGAATTTCATCTACTAATAAGAGGAAGGCGCCAGTTTAATTAGCACCTTCCTCCTGCATCTTAAAGTGGCTTTCCAAGCCCTGCATCTTTCAGTTTTTCGATATCCACACCACGACCTGAGCAGCAGTCAGCCAGTTTGCCGTCGATCACTACAGCAGGCACGGAACGTATTCCCAGTGATTTTGCTCTCTCTGCAGTTTCAGGGTCTTTCAGGTACAGCACAGATATATCACAGGATGGACAGGCTGCCTCTTTGATCTGCTTCACTGTTTCATCACACACAGGACAACCAGCAGTGAAGACCTCAATCTTTCTCTTTGCTGTCATTGCAAACACCTCCTTTCATTTTGAACTTCTGTACATAGTATAGACCCTGTACTATGGTACAGAGTCAAGAAAAAAATGAACAGGAGTTCTACAATTTTTTACATAACCAACGTCTGAATTTTGGTGATAGAGCTATAATATTTTTCCTGTAACCCTGGGCTCCTTGACCCATTGAACCCAGCACATCAATGCCCTGATGACCACCTCCCTCTGCCCTGAAAAATCAGGTATTTTTTGGGGAATCCCTTTGTTTAAAAAACTACAACAAGTCCAGTTCTGTTGCTTGTTTTCTTCTTTTCTTTACAATAGCTTCTTCTATTGATGAGTTATTTCTGGGGGAACTCTGACAGCCCAACCGTTAATGTCCAGTGCTCTCTTATGTTAATATATGACTATGGGTTATTTAACGACTGGCCGACTTGCAAAAGAGGCAGGAGTAAATATTGAGACCATAAG
>JALUSH010000123.1 GCA_027016675.1 Thermodesulfovibrio sp. | reverse complement strand
CAATCTCAAGCCAGTACTCTGCAAGTGTCTTCATCACCTGCACAAGCCCTTCAAAGGTAACAGGCTTTGTTATAAAAGAATTCACTCCCAGGTCATAGGTTCTTATAATATCCTCCTCTTCCTTTGATGTGGTGAGCACCACAACAGGTATCCTTCTTAATTCAGGATCTGATTTTATCTCCTTTAACGCCTCCCGACCATCCATCCTTGGCATATTCAGGTCAAGAAGGATCAGTCCAGGACATGGCGATTTCTCAGGGTCTGCATATTGTCCCCTTCTTTTTAAATAATCCAGCAACTCCACGCCATCCTCAACAAACCTCATCTCATTGCATATCCTCGCCTCTTCAAGTGCCTCCTTTGCCATTAGACGATCATCTTCATCATCATCTGCCATCAGAATTACTACAGATTCTCGTGTCTTTTCCACTTTTACCTCCAGAATACAGTTATTACTACTTAATATCGACTTTACTGCAAAATATCTTTAATCAAGGACCACATCCGCCATAAAAAGCAGGATACCCAAAAGTTGTCATTTAAATCAAGAACTCCGAATCTTCACCACTGATCTCTTCACAATTTATTCACTTTTCTGTGTTATAAAATAGACATGAAAGAAAAAGGTAAAAAGGTAAAAATCATATTAATCACGGTGCTATGTTCATTTGTTATTATAACGGTTGCACCTGCCTTTGCATGGCATGAAGACAAGGCAGTAACACCATATGGTGATTTCTGTCCGATGGCCTCTAAATATGGAATGCACAGGCATAATATTAGCATCGAGGAGGCAAAAGCTGCATTGTCTGAGTATTATAAAGAAAAGGGACTCAGCATATGGATAGTAGAAATAAAGGGACGGTTTATAAAGTTAAACGTTACAGATGGAAAAAAGATTGTAGATACCGTAATATTTGACCGTCATACTGGCAGATTAAGATCCATTTATTAGGAGGTACAAATATGCCTGATCTTGTGAAAAAGATCACCGTTGGAGTTGCAATCTTTTTGATTGTCTTTGTTGTACTAATTTCTTTAAAAGAGAAAAAGACAGCCCCACCTCAGGAACAATACACCACCCCACCTGTACCTTATAGTCTCCTGAACCTTGATGTCAAGGAACGTGAGCTAAAAGCAGTACTAGAGAAAGACCCTCAAAACAGAGACCTCCTTTTTCAGCTTGGTGCACTTTACTTTGAAAGCAATCGATTTCAACAGGCTATTGAGGTTTATAAAAGAATCTTGGCACTCAATGATAAAGATGTGGATACATTGAATGAACTAGGACTTGCCCTGCACTATACAGGCAAAAGCCAGGAAGGAGTGGAGGTATTAAAGAAAGCTACCACCTTCGATCCTTCGCATCAGCGGGCATGGCTGAGCCTTGGTTTTGTGCTTGCCTCTTCCGGTAGAACAGAGGAGGCAAAACCTGCTCTTAAAAAAGCAATAGATATCAATCCGGACAATGATGTGGGAAAAGAAGCTCAGAGGATACTTGGTATTATAGAAAAGAAAGGTTAAACCTGTTCTTATAAATCCTCATCAGTGGAAAGCTTTTCTAAAACCGACTCTGCATCCTCAAGGTCTATGTCCCTTATCAGCACCTTGATCTCCCCCATCCTTCCAATATTTACAGGATAGGGCGTTACCTTTGAAGAACGGATTATCACATCGATACCCCCGCTTTCCAGAAGGTCCTTTATCATCTGGGCCTCAAGGGGGTCATAGACCGTCCTTACAGTGATCCATTTATCCTTTCTCTCTTTCATCCATTCTATCCAGTTAAGAATACCTGAGAAGACTGTAGAGCTTATGTATTTCAGAATATCCATATTCTTGTGTATCTTAAATATTCTGTGCTATTGATCCTTATGTACATTTTAATATACTTCAGAGGTAAAATCCATAATCTTCACAATATATTCAAATTATCTTCATAATTTTTTCAAAAGTTATAATTATCATATAGCCATATAATAAAGCTGCATTGCAGCCGTTATAAAACACACTTTAAGGAGGTATTTCAATGAAGAGACTACTTGTAACATTAACAGTTGTGGCAATACTTGCCATCGGTGCTGTGGCCTTTGCCTATGGCCCAGGCTGGTGGGGTGGTGGTCCAATGATGGGTTCTGGATATGAAACTGCTTATTGTTATGGCCCGGGATATGGAATGGGACCTGGCTACATGATGGGATGGGGAACCTATACAGGCCCCTATGGTTATGACCAGAAGTTTCTTGACGAAACCAGAGACCTGAGGAAACAACTCAATGAAAAAAGGTTTGAGTATTTTGAGGCACTTAGAAACCCGGAAACTCCTACAGAGACCATCACAAAACTACAGAAGGAGATAACCGAACTTCAGCAGAAGATATTCGAAAAGGCACCTAAGACAGCCCTAAGAGGTGACTATGGCTGGATGGGCGGACCAGGCTGGTGCTGGAGGTAAAGACTAAAATCTTTCCAGAATAAATGATATTTTGATGACCTTTGTCCCCCTGTTCAACAGAGCTCTGTTGAACAGGGGGAATTACAATTTCAACTCTGTCATACTTTCTGTTCAGAATATTAAATATTGATAAGGTGGGATACCTTATTAAAAAAGTATTCCGCAGGATTAACACATGGGGCAAACCACGGGAGTCAATGAGATAGAGAACTTTATCGTCATTTATAAATCGATCCCAAAATCAGGAAAGAGGGAGGTAAGCTGACTGACTTTATCGGTCAAAAGTAAGACGCCAAAAATTATAAGAAGCAGACCTGAAATTATCTTTATAATCCTCATGTATTTCAGAAGCCTCCTGGAGTAACTGAGGAAGAGATTAATCCCCAGTGCTGACAAGACAAATGGGACAGCAAGACCGAGCGAGTAGACACCAAGGAGTTTAACACCATAAGAAATAGAACCCTTTGCACCTGCATACATCAGGATACTCCCCAGTATGGGACCTATACATGGAGTCCACCCAGCAGCAAAGGCCATGCCTATAAAGGATGTACCAAAATAACCAGCTGGTTTGTCAGCGATATGAAGCTTTTTTTCTCTTGATAAAAAGCTTATCTTTAAAACATCTGCCACAAAGAGCCCAAATATTATAATAACAATACCCCCAACAATCCTGATGCTATCCTGGTAATTATAGAAGAGACCCCCTATTGCTGATGACGATGCACCAAGTGATATAAATACAAGTGAAAATCCAGTGACAAAAAGAAGTGAATGTATGAGTGTAATAGCACGAATCTGTTTTCTGTTTACGGAACTGGTAAGATCTTCAAAGGATATACCGGTAATATAGGAAACATAAGATGGTATCAGTGGCAATACACAGGGAGAGATGAAAGAAACAAGGCCTGCAGCAAAGGCTAATGAATAGGATATATCATTCATTTAATTATATTAGCTATTAAATGTGAAAAAAATGTGAAGATGACTTCTTCACAACTTTTTCATAGTATCTTCATCTTTGCTTCATATTTAAGAGGTATGATAAAACCCAGAGAATGAGGCTGCATAGTAGCCTGAATAAATCCAAGGAGGTTTTAAGATGAAAAGATTATTAGTAACATTAACAGTAGTTGGCATACTGGCATTAGGAGCTGGTGCGTTTGCCTTTGGTCCTGGCTGGTTTGGAGGCGGCAATATGATGGGCGGTACAGGATATGGTGGTATGATGGGTCCCGGAATGATGGGTGGCTTTGGAATGGGACCTGGAATGATGGGATGGAATACTGGCCCTGACAGATCTGGTTATGATCAGAAGTTTCTTAATGAAACAAGAGAGTTAAGAAAAGAGCTGAACGATAAAAGATTTGAATATTTTGAGGCACTCAGAAATCCTGAGTCCAAACCTGATAAGATCGCTAAGCTTGAGAAAGAGATCAGCGAACTTCAGCAGAAACTGTATGAAAAG
>JALUSH010000122.1:4761-11634 GCA_027016675.1 Thermodesulfovibrio sp. | reverse complement strand
TGTTATTTTTGGTGCGCCTGAGAGGATTCGAACCCCCGACCTGAGGTTCCGGAGACCTCCGCTCTATCCAACTGAGCTACAGGCGCAATACTAAATTATAGTTAAATTTGTTTATTTATTTCAAGAAGAAACAAAAGTAACAGGCATTATTATAACCAATTTAAACATCCCGGTGATTAAGTCCACCTTAGAGCTTGTTAAGATAGAAATATATTATTTCTTTACCAGCAAGGATATACAATGCTGAGCCAAAGGCCAGGAAAGGACCAAAGGGAATCCTGGATTTTCTGCCCTTTCCCCTGAAAATCATTAAAGCAATACCAACTATTGAACCAGCAAGACTGCCAAAAAAGGTGGTAAAGAGAACACCCTTCCAGCCTGTAAGTGCACCAACCATGGCCATCATCTTCACATCACCCCCACCCATTCCACCTTTACTTAATACAGCAATGGCATAATAAAGACCAAATCCGAGCAATAGTCCTGTCAGGGATTGACGAAAACCAATGGGCATATGGCCAGTAAAGGGGTCTATAACAATAAAGATGGCAAGTAAAAAGGATATCAAGGTGCCGGGGATGGTTATAACGTCAGGAATTATCTGGAAATCAAGATCAATAAAGGTTATCACAATGAGTGCTGAAAAAAAGGCCATATAGACCACAGTTCCTGCACTCAGGCCATATCGCCACAATAGTATCACATAAAAAATTCCATTTAATGCCTCCACAACTGGATAACGAAACGATATGGGCTTTGAACAATCCCTGCATCTGCCCCGAAGAAGTATATAACTGATAAGAGGGATGTTATCAATGGCCTTTATGGTAGAGTTACAATTAGGACATCTTGATGAAGGCCATATAATGGATTTGTTCCTTGGAATCCTGTAGATACAGACATTAAGAAAGGAGCCCACCACGAGACCAAAAAGAAAGACTATCAGGTAGACAACCATTACTCCTCCAGGGTGCTTATCTCTTTTGCTTTGGTCTTCAACTCCTCGATCTTCATGTCCAGTTCCTCTATTCTTTTGAAAAGATCTTTAATCTCTTCGTTCTCGCCAAACACATCGGCCCCAGTGGCCTCTCTCCACTTCATAATCCTTTCTCCCAATTCTGCCAGTTCTTCCTGTCTTTTCTTTTTCAGTGCCTCCACCTCTGACATTAATTTCATTACAGCAAGCTCCACATGGAAACGCTTGCTGAACAGAGATATGTACCAGATGACCCTGTCTATTCCCTTTTTGAACCACTCTTTTAAAGCACTGATGCTCATTAATACCTCCTTAACCTGTCCTGAATATTTCCAATCTGTCCTTCCAGAATCGTTCAACAATGGACCTCAAATGAGGATGTTTCTTAAGGTTTGGATCTTCTTCTACAATCCTGAATGCCTCTTTGCGTGCTATATCAAGCAGTCTGGCATCCCTTAACAGGTTCGCAACCTTCAGGTCAGGCATTCCTGATTGTTTTGTACCAAATAGCTCTCCCGGTCCTCTGATGTTAAAATCCTCTTCAGCAATCCTGAAACCATCTGTATATCGCACCATAACCTGAAGCCTCCTGCTTGCCTCCTCAGAGAGCCTTCCATAGGCAAGCAGGAGGCAGTAAGCCTGATCTGCACCTCTTCCCACACGTCCTCTAAGCTGATGTAACTGTGACAGTCCGAACCTCTCTGCATGGACAATAAGCATCAGTGTGGCATTTGGCACATCAACCCCCACTTCAATTACTGTAGTACTAACGAGTATATCAATATTGCCCTCTTTGAATCTATTCATTATCTCTTCTCTTTCATGGGGTTTCATTCTACCATGTATCAGACCAATCCTGAATTCAGGGAATATCCTTTCAAGTCTTTCCTTCCCCTGTATGGCATCCTTCAGAGTCAGTTTCTCTGATTCTTCTATAACAGGATACACCACATAGGCCTGTCTCCCTTTTTTTACCTCAGAACGTATAAAGCTGTATATCAGTGATTTTTGCTCAGGTCTGTAGAGCCTTGTTATAACAGCCTTCCTGTTAGGTGGAAGCTCATCAATCACCGAATAGTCAAGATCTCCATATAGTGTCAATGAAAGGGTACGGGGAATCGGGGTAGCAGTCATGACAAGTACATCAGGATTGAGACCCTTTTTTCTTAAAAGGGCCCGCTGCATAACACCAAATCTGTGTTGTTCATCTATCACAACAAGCCCCAGTCGTTTAAATTTCACACCCTTCTGTATTAAGGCGTGGGTACCTATTATAATATCTATCTCGCCACGGGATATCTCCTCAAGGGGTTTTTCTTTCCTGCTACTGGTGAGCAGGGCAGATTTGAGCCCCATGCTTTCTATTAACCCGTGCAGGTTCATATAATGCTGCTCTGCAAGTATCTCTGTTGGAGCCATAAGGGCTGCCTGATATCCTGACTCTATAGCCTGAAGCATTGCTGAGAAGGCAACAATGGTCTTACCCGAACCCACATCACCCTGGACAAGTCGATTCATTGCCCTGGGACTCTTCATGTCCGAGAGGATTTCCTTAATCACTCGCTTTTGAGCACTGGTTAGTTCAAAGGGGAGTTCTCCTATCAGTTTTTTTATTAATTCCCCCTTTGCAGAAAAGGAGATTCCCTTTGTAAAGGTCTGTTCCCTTTTCATTATAGCAAGGCCTGTCTGGAGAACAAAAAGCTCATCAAAGGAAAGCCTCTTATGATAGGGGCTTATACCTCTTTGCAGCTCTTCAAGATTATCATGATCTGGGAAATGGACATTCTCTATAGCCACTCTTAATGAGGGCAGTCTGTTTCGTTTTAAGATATCCTCAGGCATATAATCAATAATATTCTCTTTTGCGTGGTTCAGAATCGAAAACATTGCAGACCTGATCATTCTTGTACTCAGGCCTGCAGTTGTTCTGTAGACAGGGACAATTCTTGAGGTATGTATATTCTCTCCCTGGACATCATCATCAATTATTTCATATTCTGGATTATGCATCTCATAGCCCACACCCCACATGAAACTCCTCTTGACCACCCCACTTAAAACCACATTAATACCCGGCTTTATGACTCTTTTCATGAAGGGTTGGTTAAACCACTTCGCTGTTAATGTAGCTGTGCCATCGGAAATTACAGCCTCAAATATCTTCATCTTACCCCTTGCGGTTTCCACTAAATGCGCAGCCAGCACTTTCCCAGTCACTGTTTGTAAGGTATCATATCTGAGGGAACGGATGTCAGGAGAAGACCTGCGGTCCTCGTATCGGTAGGGAAGATAATAAAGCGCATCATGGACACTCTTGATACCAAGACGGGCAAGTAGTCGGGCTTTCTTAGGGCCTATACCTTTTACATACTGGACAGGATAATCAAAGAGGTCTCTTTTCACAGGCTAATTCAAGCAATTATTCTTCCTTTGAACTGTTATCTGTCCCAAAAGCAGCCTCTGCTTCCTGTTGCTTCATCTTGTTATATTCAGATTCACTTATAATATCTATATCCCAGCCTGTCAGTTTCATGGCAAGTTTTACATTCTGACCCTTCTTGCCAATTGCGATGGAGAGTTGCTGGTCATTCACCACTACAAGGGCAGTTTTATCTTCCTCATTTATACCTATACTGTCAATTGTAGCGGGGGTCAAGGCCCTTGCTATAAACATCCTGGGGTCGTCGCTCCAGGGGATAATATCTATCCTTTCACCACGAAGTTCTCTTACAATAGCCTGCACTCTGGTGCCTTTCATGCCTACACAGGCTCCAATTGGATCAATAGAGGAATCATGGGAAAGCACAGCAAGCTTTGTTCTTTCCCCAGGTTCTCTGACAATCTTCTTTATCTCTACAATCCCGTCTTCTATTTCTGGCACCTCCATTTTGAACAACTGCGCCACAAACTCTGGTGCAGTTCTTGAAAGATAGATCTCAGGCCCCCTGGATGTAATATTTACCTCTTTCACATAAGCCTTTACAATGTCACCACGTTTGAGATTTTCACCAGGCAGTGTTTCTCTCCTTGGTAGTATTGCCTCTGTCCTTCCCACATCCACATAATATATATTTTTTTCTTTTCTCAGCACAGTACCGGTAATAATAGTACCTGCCTTATCCTTGAATTCCTGGAATATGGCCTCTCTTTCTGCCTCACGAACCTTTTGAAAAATAACCTGTTTTGCTGTTTGTGCAGCAATTCGTCCAAAATCATGTAATTCCACAGGCACCAGAACTGTTTCACCTATTTCCACCTCTGGATTGATCTCCTTCGCATTTTCAATTGAAATCTCTTCCTTGGGTTTTGTTACATTCTCCACAACCATTTTTACAGCAGACACATTTATGCTGCATGTTTCAGGGTCAATGGTAAGGACGATGTTTCTCTTGCCACCAAACTTCTTCTTGGCAGCACTTAGAAGTGCAGACTCCAGGGCCTTAAGAACCTTGTCTCTTGATAGGCCCTTCTCCCTGCATATCTGATCAATTATGTAACAAAACTCTTTGTTCACAGTTCTATCTCCAGGTTTGCCCTGTTTATTATTTCACAGGGAATTTCCAGTTCTTTTTTCCCGATAGTTATTATAACAGTATTATTAGTTACCTTTGCAATCCTTCCAATAAAAAAAGTTTGATTATCAATTTTTTCGTTAGTTACAATACGAACTAACTTGCCCTGAAAACGCCTGAAATCCTGAATATTCCTTAAAGGCCTGTCAAGCCCAGGGGAGGTAACCTCCAGTGTATATGAACCAGGCACAGGGTCCTCTATATCCAGAAGTGCCTCTAACTGTCTACTTACACGTTCACAATCATTAATCCCTATTCCATGTTCACTGTCTATGGTCACCCTTACTATCAGGTTTCCAACCTGTCCTAATAATTCAACATCAAACAACTCCACACCTGCCAACTCCGTAGCCTCCTTTGCAAGTTCAGTGACCTTTGCTCTTATCTTATCCTTGATTGCCATAATAAAAACAAAAGAGTGGTTTAACCACTCTAAGGGTAACAAGTTTAAGAGATATTAACAATATTAATTTATCAGTTCTACTTATGAAAGGTCAAATGGTTTTTGTCAAAAAGAAAAAACCTTCTGGAGGGCCTCTTCCAGTTCTGACAGTTTGAAAGGCTTTTTTAATGTATAAACCCCTTTTAATCTGAACTCCTTGTCAAGTTCAGGAGTTATATAAGCAGAACATGCAATTATTGGTGGATGACTTCCAGATTCAACAATCTTGTTAATAAAGGGTGCACCATCACCAGTGGGCATCCTGAGGTCTGAAATAATAAGATCATAATCCTCCTGCCTCAGTAATACCTCTGCCTCCTGAGTACTTGACACCACCGTTACCTCGTAACCCTTTTTAGTTAAAGCACGCTGTAAAAACCATCTTACCAGTTGTTCGTCGTCCACTACAAGAACCTTCATGCCATTAACTCCTAACCATCTCTATTTTCAAACAAACCAAACTTCTGCATCCTGTACCGCAGGGCATCCCTTGAGATATTTAAAAGCCTTGCAGCCCGTGTCTGGTTACCACGTGTCTTTTCAAGGGCCTTTTTTATAAGGTTCTTCTCCACATCTTCAATATCAATCCCACCAGGGGGTATATCAAACTCAAGCCTCTCTATATTAGACCTCAGGGTGCTCTCCCTTGAGATAAGTTCAATGGGAAGATGCTCTGGCTTAATATACTCATCATTCTCCAGGATCATTACCCTTTCAATAACATTCTTCAATTCACGGACATTCCCTGGCCAGTGGTATTCTAAAAAAAGCCTTTCTGTCTCTTTGGTCAGCCCCCTGAAATTTTTTCTGAACTCTTTATTATAAAGGGTAATAAAATATCTTGCAAGTAATAAAATATCCTCTCCCCTGTCTCTCAATGGCGGCAGATATATAGGCACTATCTTTAGCCTGAAAAAGAGGTCTTCACGAAAATTACCGTTCCTTACCTCAGCATCGAGGTCTTTATTTGTTGCAGCAATGATTCTCACATCAACAACAATATCCTTCACTCCCCCTATTCTTTTAAAGGTCTTATTCTCCAAGACCTTAAGCAGTTTTGCCTGGGTATTTAATCTCATGTCTCCTATTTCATCAAGAAATACACTACCTCCATCAGCAAGTTCGAAGAGCCCCTTTTTGGTTACTTTGGCATCTGTAAATGCTCCCTTTTCATAACCAAACAGTTCGCTCTCTATCAGGCTTTCGGGCAAGGCAGTGCAGTTAATCTCCATAAATGGTTTTTCTGCACGCTTACTCTGGTAGTGTATAACACGCGCTACCAGATCTTTACCTGTACCACTTTCACCCTGAATGAGCACCGTGGATGCATCAGAACGAGCCACCTTCTGTATCATATCAAAGACCTTTTTCATCTCCTCTGACTCACCGATGATATTGTCAAATCCATACTGTATGGTTAATCTACTCTTCAGGTGTGTTATCTCCTTTCTGAGTGATACAGTCTCAAGTGATTTTTTAATCAATAAATTGAGTTTATCCATATTAAAAGGTTTTTCTACGAAATCATATGCACCCATTTTGATAGATTTTACAGCTGTCTCAATATCTCCATAGGCCGTAATCATGATAACTATGGAATCCCTGTCAATCTCCTTTATCTCTTTTAAGACCTCCAGTCCTGATATATCCGGCAGATGTATGTCAAGCAGGGTAAGATCTGGCATCTCCTCTTTAAATCTATCTAATCCTTCAGAGCCGCTTTCTGCAGAGAGAATCTCGTGTCCCTCCCTTGTAAGATTCTGCTCTAATGACCAGCGGAGCAATTTCTCGTCGTCGATTATAAGAATCTTGGCCTTTTCCAAGAATCCTCCAGAAAATCGGCTTTTCTGTGTCTAAGCTTTTTAATTAAATTTTACAGGATA
>JALUSH010000122.1:0-4751 GCA_027016675.1 Thermodesulfovibrio sp. | reverse complement strand
AACCTTCATGAACAAATGTTTGAGTTATTATAAAATATCGATTAACTTTAATAAAACCCAACGCTGAAACTCACCTTGACACGGTGAGAATTACCATCCTGAATTCAGTTCAGAATCTCCCTCTATTGTCCCCCCTGAAATTGGCTTAGAGTCTCTAAATGCAAATACAGGAGTCCGAAATAAATATCACCATGATACAAACGGATAAAAGGAATCTCCTGTTTCATGTCGCGGGAATCTTTATTCTGAAGGTTGTACCGATACCAGGTTCACTGAAAACCTCTATATCTCCGCCATGAGCCTCTACTATGTTCTTGCTGATGGACAGTCCCAGACCTGTGCCAGTATGTTTTGTTGTAAAAAAGGGCTTGAAGATATTCTTCAATTTATCAGGCTCGATACCCTGTCCTGTATCCTTAATGTCTATTACAATATTTTTCTCTTCCATGTAATGATTTATAGTAAGCGTGCCACCTTCGGGCATGGCATGGATTGCATTAAGCATAATATTCAGGAACACCTGGGCTAACTGCTCAGGGTCGACTCTTACGGTAACATCTGAGGCGAAGTTCGTTACTATCTTGATATTCTGTTTCTCTGCCTTTGCCCTTACAAGCCCCACCGACCTCTCGATCACAGAGGACATGTCTACCGATACTTTTTTGGGACTTGTGGGTTTTGCAAAGACCAGAAGATCCCTGACCGTCTTGTCAAGCCTTTCTATTTCGGAGAGAATATCAGATACGATCTCCTTTTTTGAATCATCATCCCTGAATTCCTCTGCAATCACCTGAACGGCTCCACTTATACCAGCCAGTGGATTCTTGATCTCGTGCGCTACAGCAGCAGCAAGTTCACCAAGGTTGGCCATCCTTTCCACTCTTTTCATCTCTTCCACGTGGCATCGCTGTATCTCTTCATGTGCCCTTTGAAGCTCTCTTACCATGGAATTGAATGAAGCAGCCAGCCTGCCTATCTCATCACCCCTTTGTTCATCTACTCTCACAGAAAGGTCACCCTCCTCCACCTTTTTCATGGTTTTAATCATGGCTTCAACAGGTCTTGTTACAAGGAGGTTTGTCACCACAGTGAGAGCCCCACCCAATGCCAGGAATGTAAGTAGTGAGAAGATTATCATTCTTACTCTAAGGGTCTTTATTTTGCTCATTGTTTTCATAGTGGAGATCTCAACATCAAGTACCCCTCTGATTTTGTGGTCTTTTCCATGACATCTCTGGCATGGCCTTTCATTATAAATGGGAACAAGCATGGAGTAGACTACTCTTTGTCCCCGTTTATGAGAAAATACCTCCGGCTTTATCTGGCTCTTATATTTCAGTATATCTTCATTGTAAATCTTGTTGCCTATTTCACGAGGAATTGAAGATGCAACTATGGTGGAATTAGAGGGGTCAAAGATTCTGACTTCTTCAATATCTTCAGCTACAAGGGATTCAAGGAATTTCTGAAAATCCTTGCCCCTGCCTTCAAGCATTATGGTAATAAGACCGTTCTTTATTATCTCTGTGATTAACCTTACTCGTTCTTTGTCGTCATCCTTGATTACTTTTTCCTGATATTTAAGATTATACAGAGAAAACAAACCTATTATAAACAACAGGATAATAAGCGTCGCTATGACGTATTTCCATTTAAGACTTATTGAATCCATCAAACTAACTCAGTGAACCATAACTGTGTAACCCTGAAAGAAGGAGATTAACACCCAGATAGGTAAATACAACAGCTACAAAACCAATAACAGAAACAATAGCAGCTCTTTTCCCCCTCCAGCCCCTCATGAGCCTTGCATGGAGAAAGAATGCATAAACAAACCATGTTATCAATGACCATGTTTCCTTTGGATCCCAGCTCCAGTACACACCCCATGCCTGGTCAGCCCATATGGCACCAAATATAAGTCCTCCAAGGGTAAATATGGGAAATCCTATGGCCACAGTCTTGTATGTAAGTTCATCCAATAATTCAGGAGTTACATTAAGAGCACCTATTAGTCTTTTCAAGTGGTGTCCAAATGCCCATACCATACCAATAATAATAAAAGACCCTATCCAACTTGTAATGGCTACTACAGAATTGGCGCTCTTAAATGTAGCCTTAAAAAGATAATTCTTTATATTCTCTGATGTGGTTGCTGCAACATGGAATTCAAGATAATCCATGGTCATGGCAATAAGAAGTACTATCAGTATCCCGAGGGAAAAAGACCAGAATATATAGGCTGGTTCTGTCTTTTTCTCTGTCTTTTCAATAAGATACATGAGAGCTGTGGCAAAAGAAAGCCCAAAGAGTGCATAGGAGATAAAACTCATTGTAACGTGAGCCAGAAGCCAGTTGCTCTGTAATGCTGGCACCAATGGTTCGATTTCTTTCGACATGCCTGTCATCTCAATAAATGCAAGGGCAAGTCCTGCAATGGGGGTTACAAATGCACCAAAGGACCGGTTCGTGTATTTTATTTCAATAATAATATAACCAAGAATCAAACACCAGACAAAAAATATGATTGACTCATAAAGATTGGATATGGGCGGATGCCAGAGGCTCCGCAGACCCATTATATAACCCTCATACCATCTCATAAAAAAGGCCCCTGTATGGGCTATAAAGCTTACTATTGTAATAGTTGAAGCAATTATACCTATGGTTTTATTCCTGAATGCAATGTATACGATATATGTAACCATTGCAAGTATATATCCAATAGTGGCAATCCCAAAAAGCGTTGAACTATCCATCTTTTACACCTCCCTATTGAGATTTGATACCAAGGTTTCCACCTTTCTTTCAAAGCCGGCACGATTCTTGTTGGCAGTAGCCAGAATCCTTATCAATGTGCCTTCTTTTGCCTTAGAGGCTATTAACCATATCCTTTTATGACTCATAAAAAATGCCATATAAAGACCTATAGCCATTACAACACATCCAAGATATACAATCCATACTCCAGGGTCTTTCCTTACCTGTAGTCCTGTATACTGTACACCCCAGTAATCAATAAATTGTACTATACTTCCATCTGGTAGTCTCCAGGTCTGGGGATATCTTTTTAAAATCCATCCTGAATATTTTGGCTTACCATTTTCGGTAAATTCTATATACACTGCGGGATTATTCATCATCTGAGCATATGTGTATGTTTTCCCATCCTGAGAGATAGCAAGGGCAGGACTGAATTTCTTGATTGTACCCTTTATGTTTGTGCCAGGAATAATAAAACTTTCACCCATAATCTTTGTTATGGTTTCTGTTTTTCCACCAGGCCCTTTTACCTTAAATATAAAAAAACCTCTGCCCGTGGAAAGCATCCCATAACTTGATTGATAAAAGGTATACCCCTCGAATTTCAGTGGACTGTTAACCTCTATCATCTTTTTCATCACCTCTTTGCCATCCTTGAACACGGTAAGCCAGCTTCTGTAGTCCTTTGGCATATCACTCATTCCATAGAATTCAACATCAAAATCATCACACCTAATAGAAAAGCCAAGGGGATGGGGTTTTGAGTCTTTCCTGCTATATGCAACATCTGATGTATACCCCTCTGGAAGATTCAAAAAGCCATTAAACCCAAAAAATATCCCTATAACAGCACCTATCATGATCATGATTATACTTAAATGAGTTATATATACACCCAGTCTTGACCAGTTGCCCTTCTGTGCATACAACTGATATCCACCATCCTCAAGGGGACTGTTCATAGGCTTGAATCCCAACTGCTTTACCGATTGAACAAGTGCCTCTCTTACTGTTTCAGGACTATGCCTTATGACTATTTCCTTCCTGATAGGGAAGGCAGGAATCCTCTCAGGATTCAAGGGCTTTACAGGCTCTTTGATTAGATTCCATATCCGAGGGAGTCTCTCAAGGGAGCATATTATAAGGTTCATTGCAAACAGCACAAGAAGTGTTACAAACCACCAGGAATGATACATATCCATGAAACCAAGGATATCCAGAATTCTGTATACAGTGGGGGCCAGGTTCTCACCAACCAGACGCTTTAAAACAATGATATTCTTCTCAGGAGAGGCATTCTGTTCTATAACCGTTCCTATTATGGAGGTAAGGGCAATAAGAGAAAACAATACTATTGCCAGTTTGACAGATGCAAAGAAATCCCAGAGGCGGTCAACAAAACTTTTTTCCTTTTCAGCCATAGCAACTCCTTTATAATAATACTTTTGTTGTAGAAGTTACAAGAAGTTATGAATTTAAAATTTTAGGCTTATCCCTTTTTGCATTGACTATACAAAAGAAACCAAAGGGTTCATCATAGGGATTATAAAGTCTGTGAGGGGTTCTTGGAGATATATAGAGGGTATCAAGAAAACCCATCTCTAAAATCCTTTTTCCAATCTTGACCCTCCCTTTGCCTCTAATCCCTATAACCACATGTTCATGATTGTGCCACTCATAGGAGGTGTATCCTCCAGGAGAGATTTCAAAATATCTCAGGTGAAATCTTGTAGTTTCACCATGATTGCCTATTATTACCTGGCGAATTACCTCCAGCCAGTCATTACCAGCAGGCTTATATTTTTCAAGTTTAATACCCTTCCATTGATAGTTTCCCCTGTATCTGTAAAGCCTGTTACGATTGGCCTTTGATACGGATCGACTGCATCTTTTTGTATCACAGTTAACATATGTTGCCTTACTTCTTTTCTTCATATTCCATTCTCTGTAAAAATCCTAAACTATATATTAACAAAGAAATTATAAAT
>JALUSH010000121.1:5281-11679 GCA_027016675.1 Thermodesulfovibrio sp. | reverse complement strand
CATCTTTTCATAGGTAGCAATTATCTGCTGGAATCTCTTTTCTTTATTCTTTTCCAACCTCTTTACAGCTGTCTCCAGTCTCTCAAGTATATCGCTGTACTTTTTTATTTTCTCTTCCAGGAGTTTTTCAATCTGCTGAAGTTCCTTTTCCTTCTTGTTCAAGAGTTCTTCTTTTTTATCAAGTTCAGCCTTCTTTTTCCTCAATTCTATCAGGTAACTATCCTCACCATACACACTAACAGACAGAACCATTAATCCCATTATAACCGCTATCATGGTAGTTGCCAGGATTTTCATCTTCTGTACCTCTTTATGGATATGTCATCAAGGACCTTTTGCTCTTCAATCCTGATATTTTTGACAATTCTGTCAGCCTGCTTCGTCTTCAGTTTCTTTACAAGCTTTTCTTCTTTCTGGGCCTCTGTTAATCTCGAACGGGTTTCTTTCAACTCTTCGATTCTGCTCATAAGGGCATCCTTCTGCTCCTTCACCCTTCTGGTAAGATGCTCTACATAATCATGCTGCATTCTTAATGCCTCAGCTGTTACAACCTTGTTTAGTGTATTTCTCCTGAATTCCGCTAAGTTTTTCTCAAACTCATCCTCAAGCTCTCTTATGCTCTGCTCATGCTGTTCTATTAATTTCTGAATGTTTTTTACCTGGATACTGATCTCTTCCTTTCTCCATTCTTTCAGTTTAATTATGCTGTTCAGGGAATCAATCCTCATTGCTCATCTCCTTTTATATTTTCTTCATCAAATAACAATGAGAGAGCATGTACACTATCAGCAAGGTCTCTTCTGTCGTTGATAGGTTGCCTCAGATAGACCTTCAGCTTGTCAATCATCCTGATTGCTCTATCTACTGCCTTGTTGCTCCCTTCCTTATAGGCACCTATACTTATCATATCCTCGTATTTTCTGTAGGTAGAGAGTACTTCTATGAATTCCATGGCTAACTTCCTGTGTCTTTCATCCACTATATCGTTCATTACCCGGCTCACACTTCTTAAGACATCTATAGCAGGGTACTGCCCCATCATCGCCAGTTCCCGTGACAGGATTATATGACCATCAAGCACAGACATGGCTGCATCAGCTATGGGGTCAGCAAGATCATCACCCTCTACAAGCACTGTATAAAGCCCGGTTATACTTCCCTGTCCTGACGATGTTCCTGCCCGTTCAAGTAGATTGGGTAAAAGCGTAAATACAGAAGGTGTATATCCCTTTGTTGTAGGTGGCTCACCCACTGCCAGTCCTACCTCTCTTTGTGCCATGGCAACCCTGGTTAAGGAGTCGACCATCAACAGGACATCCCTGCCAAGCCTGTTCCTGAAATACTCAGCTATAGCAGTTACAGTAAAGGCTGCCCTGACTTTAGCAAGAGGTGGCTCCTGAGCTGTACATACTACAACAACGGATTTCTTCAGTCCCTCCTCACCAAGGTCTCTTTCAATAAACTCCCTCACCTCTCTATTGCGCTCTCCAATAAGACCAATAATACTCAGATCAGCCTCAGTGTATCTTGCGATCATCCCAAGGAGCACACTTTTTCCAACACCTGTGCCAGCAATTATGCCCATCCGCTGCCCCTTTCCACAGGTGAGAAGCCCGTTTATCGCACGTATTCCAAGATCAAGGGGCTCTGTGATCCGCTGTCTTTTCAAGGGATTTATCAGTTCACCTGTAATGGGAAAGATATCTCCCTCTATTGGCCCTTTACCATCTATGGGTTTACCAAGGGCATTAATAATCCTGCCTATCATTTTCTCCGAAACCCTTACAAAGAGATTTCTACCAACAGGATAAACAGGACTCCCTGGCTTGATCCATTGCAGGTCACCAACTGCCATCAGCAGCACCTTTCCATCCTTAAATCCCACGACCTCGGCATCAATTACCGAGCCATCATCACCATAGATCTTACACGCCTCTCCAATGCTGACCCTGAGCCCTGTTGCCTTTATTATGATTCCGGTAATCTCAACTACCTTTCCATAGATCCTTAACGGGTCAATCTCTTCAACCACTTTAATGTATCTATCAAGGGTTATTGTCTCCAATTCTCTCTCCTAATTCCTCGATAAGATTTGTTAATTGTGCCTCTATATCAACAGGTATTTCTTGTTCAGCACTGAAAACCACAGGTGCTGACAGAACCACAGTGGGATCCTCCTCTATTCTTACATCAGCATTGATCTGTAAGAGCTCTGGTTTATGCCTTTCAATAATTTCTGTTAGAGCAGGATTGATCCTGATTACTATCTGTCCTGTTTGAACTATTCTTCTCATTGCAATCTTTATCAGATTAACTATTCTTTCTGGATTAGTAGAGATTTCTTCCTTTAAAATGTTTCTGGCTATAGCAATGGAAAGTGCCACTACCTGTGGCTCCAGTGAGTTCAATATCTCTATCTTCTTTCTATTGAAATCATCTATTAACTGTTGTAATTTCTCCACCAGTACGGCAGCCTTTTGAAGCCCCACTTCATAGCCTGCTTTTTCGCCGGATTGAAATCCCTTCTCATAGGCCTGTCGTTGAATCTCTTCACTATCAGGTGTATACTCCTCTAACTGCTCCATGTTCCTGTTATGATCAAAGGAAGGCATCCCAAAACTTGATATCTCTGTATCTTTTATGATCTTTCCCTTAGACAATCAATTCCTCCTCGCCCTTTCCAGCAATAATGATCTTTCCTTCCTCCTCAAGTTTTCTTGCCACCTTTACAATGTTCTGTTGTGCAGCCTCCACATCAGAAACCCTGACAGGCCCCGTGGTTTCCATCTCATCCTTGAGAATCTCCGCAGCCCTCTGTGACATATTCCTGAAGATCTTTCTTTTCAATTCCTCCGGAGCTGTCTTCAGGGCAAGGGCAAGATCTGTGGTGCTGACCTCTTTAAGGATGGTCTGTATTCCTCGATCATCCACATTTATGAGGTCTTCAAACACGAACATAAGTGACCTTATAGCCTCAGCCATATTCGGATCCTTTTGTTCTATCATCTCAAGAATACCCTGTTCTATATCCTTTGGAGAGTTGTTTAATATGTCAGCTATGGCCTTGATCCCTTCTATCTTTTTGCCCTGTGACTCTGTAATGTTCAACTGTGTACTCAGTACATCCTCAAGTTCTCTGAGTGCCTCCTCTGGAATCCTGTCAAGTCTGGCTACCCTGAAGGCTACATCCGCTTTCAGGTGTTCCGGCAGAAGTGATATGACCTCTGCTGATTTTTTTGGTTCCAGTAAAGACAATACAAAGGCAATGGTCTGGGGATGTTCTCCACTCAAGAAGTTTACTATTATTGAAGCATCAGCAAAGTTCAATTTGTCCAGTGGGCTCTCTCTTTCTGCTTCCTCAATCAGTTTTTCCGCATCCTCATCGCTTAATCCCTTAGTAAGCAGACTTTTCAAAAACTCCTTGCCTCCTATTGTAATGGATTCATCATTAAGGTCTTTTTTTATCTCTTCCAGAGCCGCCTCAACCTCTTCTTTCTTGAGGGTTTTAACATTCTTCATCACCGCTGTTATCTGTTCCACTGTTCTTTTATCCAGGTTTTTTATTATCTCTGAGGCAATATCCTCACCCACATAACCAAGAAGTATGGCTGCTTTTTCAGCACCCTTTAAAGCCATTAACTAACCTCCATGAATCCATTTCTTTATCAAATGGGCAGCCTGCTGTGGGTTGCCTTTTGCCCATTCCTTTATCTCATCACGCTGAGGTAGTCTTTTCAATTCCTTGGTAGATGATTCTATCTCAGCAGTGGCTGCAGGGCCATATGTTGGAGATACAGAAGATGGAGCACTTTTTAAATATTTCATCAAAGGTCTTATAAGGAACAGAAAGGCAAGCAGAGATAGTATTAATATGGTTGCGTATCTGACAGCAGGTATAAGATACCTTTCGTAGCTGCCTGTACTGTCTGTGTAAACCTGTTCTTCTTCAACCTTGAAAGGCATGCTAACAACCTTTACCTCATCGGAACGGTCACCGGAAAAACCTATTGCCTTTTTTACCAGTTCTTCATAGGTTCTCAATTCCTCTTCTGTCCTTGGTGTATAAATCATTTTACCTGTCTTCTCATCCTTTTTATATATTCCATCCACCAGTACTGCCACCGTTATCCGCTTTACAACACCTGTAGGTTTAATCACATGACTTCTTATCTTGCTTATCTCGTAATTAACTGGTTCTGTCTGCTTTGTGACACCACTCTTTGTAGAACCAACCGCTTGTGTTCTACCAGGAATGTTTGATTTTACTCCTGGCACACCAGAAGGCGTTGAGGTTGTCCTGCTTTCAAGTTGCTTTTGTTCACTTCTTACAACCTGACTGTCGGGATCAAATAGTTCCTTGGTTTCCTCCACCCTTGTAAAATCTACATTGACATTAGCCTTTGCCCTGACTCTGTTTCTGCCCACAACAGGCGTAAGAATTTCTACCACTCTCTTTTCAATATCCTTTTCTATGCTCCGCTGATACTCAAGCTGCGTGGTTGTAAGCAGGGCTGACTCTCCAGAAGGGGATGAAAGCACATTGCCTCTACTGTCAATAACAGTAACATTCTCCGGCACAAGACCCTCCACACTGCTTGAAACAAGGTGTATGATACCCTGCACCTGCTTCTTTGTAAGTGTAACACCTGGTTGAAGCTTCAACAGTACTGATGCCTTTGGACGTTCGTCAGATGCGGTAAATATAGAACGTTCAGGAATGGTGAGATGAATCCTGCAATCCTTAACCTCCTGCAGAGACCTTATAGTTCGAGCCAGTTCACCCTGCAACGCCCTCCGTAGATTAACCTTCTGAACAAATTCTGTTGTACCAAGACCTGTTTTGTCGAAGATCTCAAATCCCACTCCTCCTCCCTGAGGCAGCCCCATGCTTGCCAGCTGTATTCTCAATTCATAAACACGTTCTGCAGGAACCATAATGCCTGTTGCTGTAGTTTTGTAAGGTATCTTCATGTCTCTCAGCTTCTGTACAATCAATCCAGCATCATCAGGTTGCAGATTGCTATAGAGCACCTGATACGTAGGAGACTGCGCCCATACTATTAACAGAATAACACTGGCAATGGAAACCACGGTTAAGAGAAGCAGAACCACTTTCTTTTTTGTATCAATGGCATGTATCCTGTCCAGGAACTCTCTTAGTGCCATCTTTAAACCTGCATCCTCATTATCTCTTCATAGGCATTAACAAGTTTGTTTCTTACCTCAATCATTGTCTGAAAAGATATTTCAGCCTTCTGCATTGCTATCATCGCCTTTACAATATCTCCCTCTCCACTGGTGAGTTCCTTGATGGCCTGATCAGCCTCTTTCTGAAGGGTTGAAACCTTCCCAATTGTTTCGTCAAGCAACCTGTCAAACCCTTTGTCCTTCGACTCCTCGATTCTCTGGGAAATTCTTTCTGACAGTTCACCTGTACTGTTAATTCCGTTAGTTGGTCCCTTCACTGGCTCCATAGAGCACCTCCTCAGCAGCTGTTTTTTTTATCTACCAAGTTCAAGGGCCTTCTGATACATTGCCTTTGTGATATTAAAGGCATTTACATTGGCCTCATAGGCCCTTGTGGCAATCATCATATTAACCATCTCTTCTATCACATTAATATTAGGCATTTTCACAAACCCATTTCTATCAGCATCAGGGTGTCCAGGTGCATATACAACCTTTGGTGGAGAACTATCCTCAACTACATCAATCACCCTCACACCTTCAAGCCCTTTCATCTCATCTACCAGAACAGAAGAGAATACCACATCCCTTCTTCTGTAAGGACCTCCTTCAGGTGTTCTTGTTGTATTGGCATTCGCAAGGTTGGATGCTATAGTATTTAACCTCACCTTCTGCGCAATCAGTGCAGAAGCGCTGACTTCAAAGTTCTTGAAGATATCCATTTACTACCTCCCTGTAAAAAGCATTTTATACATCTTAAATCTATCATTCATCAACCTTAAAGTTGCCTGATACAGAATGGCATTCTCTGTAATCTTTGCTATCTCCACATCCTCCTCAACATTGTTCTCATCAAGCCATGCTGGTGAATCATCCTCCCTAAGGACGCTCTGAAACCCGGCCTCAATTGCCCGTATATGTATAGGAGATGTCCTTTTGAGACGGAGTGTTTCTTCGTTTAATACTGTCTCGAACTCTATATCCCTTGCTTTATAACCAGGGGTGTCACTGTTTGCAAGATTGCTTGTTAAAACCTCATGTCTTCTGAGTGTATAGTCAACAATCTCCTCAAGTCTCTTCAGAAGATTGTCCATAACTCCTCCCTTTCCATTCTATTTTTTGACGTTTTCTCATGCTTCCTTCTCTTAAGTACAAATTCTATGCCAGCATAATTCAGATCAACTTGCAGATAAAAAATACCGCTTCATTTC
>JALUSH010000121.1:0-5271 GCA_027016675.1 Thermodesulfovibrio sp. | reverse complement strand
GTATAAAAAAGATGTGTCAAATTGTTGACCATTCACAGCTTCATTTAATGAAACCCAACAAATTCTTAAAGAAGAGGTGACAGGTTCATATGCTGAGTTGATATTCATTCAATTTATTCCTGAGTGTTCTAACAGTTATACCAAGATGTTGCGCAGCCTTTGTTTTGTTTCCACCTGTTAATCTCAGGGTTTTGACAATCATCTCCTTTTCCATCTCCTTAAGAGTCATCACAGGTCTTTGCACCCCTGTTCCGTTGTTATTGGTCTTGATAATTAGGTGTTCTTTGCTAATGGATGATGACTGACACAAAAGCACGGCACGCTGAATCACGTTTTGCAATTCCCTGATATTGCCCTTCCAGGTATAGGCGATCAAGTATTCCATGGCATCTGGAGTAAATCCTTCTATAATCTTGCCATACTGTTTTGTATAGCGCTTCAGGAAATGTTCTGCAAGGATTTTAATGTCACCGGGTCTCTCCCTTAGAGGCGGCAGTTCTATCGGGAAAACACCAAGCCTGTAATAAAGGTCCTCTCTGAAGTTACCCTTTTCGATTTCCTCTATCAGGTTACGATTTGTTGTTGCTATAACCCTTATATCAACAGGAATAGGATTCTTTCCACCGATCCTGTCAATCTCCTTTTCCTGCAGTACCCTTAAAAGTTTTGCCTGCACAGGAAAGGACATCTCTCCAATCTCGTCAAGTAATAATGATGTTCCATTGGCAAGTTCAAACTTGCCAATCTTTCTTTCAACAGCCCCTGTAAAAGCACCCTTTTCATGACCGAAGAGTTCTGACTCCAGAAGGTTCTCCGGAATGGCTGCACAGTTTACTGCAATCATCCTTTTTGAACTTCTGTTACTGTGCTTATGGATATATCTTGCAATTAGCTCCTTCCCTGTACCACTTTCTCCTGTTATAAGAACAGTGGTATCCGTCCTGGCAACCTCTCGGGCCATCCGCAGAATCTGAATCATTTTTTCATCCTCTGTAATAATATCAGCATCCCCTGTAAAATCGTTATTCAACAGTCCCTTTATAGCACCTTCCAGTGTGTCGAAGGAGAAAGGTTTCATCAGATAATCTGATGCCCCATGCTTCATGCATTCCACAGCATTTTCCACTGTTGCAAACCCGGTTATTACAAGTATTGGCACTGTAAGGGTGTGAGCCCGTACATGTCTGATAAACTCAAGACCACTCATACCCGGCATCTTCATATCTGTAATAATAAGTGAGTATTCCTTGTTTTTCAGCATATTCAATGCTGTCTGTCCATTCTGAGCAACATCCACATTGTAACCATAACGACTGATTGCTACTGTCAGGGCATCACGCATCTGGGCATCATCATCTACAATAAGTATTTGATACATAGCTATCCACCCCTTTAATTATCAATCTTTCAGGAAATTGTAGAGAGAAGACCGTTCCCTCGCCTGTCATGCTTTTTATTGATATGGAACCCCCGTGGGACTGCATTATCCGCAGGGAAATGGACAGGCCAAGTCCTGTACCTCCGTCCTTGGTACTGAAAAAAGGATCAAATATCCTGTCAATTATTGATCTCTCAATTCCCCTTCCTGAATCCTCAATATTTAATCTGAAGAAGCCATCTTTTGTTTCCGTGTATATTTTAATCACTCCCTCTGAATCAATTGCCTGAACAGCATTGAGCAGTATATTCATTACTGCCTGCTTGATCAATCCTGAATCTCCCTCCATATACAGGGATTCAACAGTATGCTCAATTATGATACTCCTTGTTTGTATTACTGGTGTGATCATGGATAGTGTTTCTTCTACAAGTGTATCGATTCGGAAGAGTGTCTTCTTGGGTATTCTTGGTTTTGCAAAATAAAGCATATTGGAAAGAAAATTATTCAGATTCTGTACCCCACCTGAAACCCCTCTTGCTATGGATTCATATGGCGTACCTTTCAGTTCTCTGTATAACATGGAAGAGTAGAGCTCGATACTGCACAGGGGATTCCTCAATTCATGCACAATACAGGCCATCATTTCACCCATTGCAATGAGTCGTTTGTTTCTGTTGTCCTCGAGCTCTTTAGCCTTCATAGCAGTAATATCCTTTATGAGCAAAACATAGCCAGCTGAGTCCTCCTTGTTTTTAACCTGGGAAACGCTTACGGAAAATATCCTTTCATTGTCTGAATCCTCAACAATACAGCTCCGATTGTTCATATCCAGAGGGAATCCAAGTATCTCAAAATTCTCCCCCTTTACCTCACTATGATCGATCTTGAAGAGTTCCTCTGATGCCTTGTTAATCATTATGATTCTTTTTTCATTATCAAGAACCACTATTGCCTCATCGATGCTCTGGATGATGGAGTCAAGAAATCCAAGGGTTGTTTCTAATTCTCTGTTTTTCTTCTGTAGTTCAAAGGTAAGGTGTTGCACATGTTCCCTGAGGCTCCTGTAGTACTCCTGTAAAATCTCAGATGCCCTGTTGAATTGATAAAAGGCCTGGTTCAATTTTTCCAGTTTTGTTTTCTCGTTCATTTTACAGTCTCCTTATTTCATTTATGACCTTCATTTCTTTTAAAATTACACTGGAAACCCTGGAATAAATCGCATTAACAGAGCTTGTCTTTTTAAGTAACTCTGGGTTCTCCCCCCAAAGCCCTACCTTGAATAAAAGGCTCTTGTTGTCCTGTTTTACCTTTAATGCCAGCCGGTATAGCTTAACAGCCCTTGTCCTGTTACCCCTTTCAAAATAAAGATCTCCAAGCATCTCGTAATCAGGCTGTATTGATGTAGCAGAACAAAATCTTCTGTAAAGACGTTCAAAGGATGACACTGATGATGCCCCCTCCTTAACCTTTACCAGAAGCTCTACATCCTTTTTTCTTGCATTCCTTATCTTAAGAAGCTTTTTATACGCATCCTTTATGTTGCCTCTCAGATAATCACTCCATGCAATAGCCCTGTATACACTATCATTCTTACCACCAGTCCTTTTCAATATCTCCATCAAACTATGAACCCTCTCCTTTGCCCTTATATCTGCATAAAATACAATCATGTTACTTAAAGCCTCGATCTTTGCTTTTTTTGAACCTTCTTTTAAAAGAAAATTGTAAATACGCAGGAAGTCTCCATCATTATTATCCATAAAACTCTCGGCTATCTTAAGTAATAGATCCTCATACGCAGGACTAAAAAGCCAGATGCCACTTTTATCCCATATTTTTAAAAAGGCATTCCTGTCCTTCAAGCTGCTCTGTAGTATAAGCAGCCTGAGTTCGTCAAGGGTTTTCCTATCCGGACTCTTTCCGAATAACCGTTCATTCAAAAATCTACTGGCCTTTAAGTACTCCCCTTCCTCCCTGTATATTTTGCTTAATAGTAATACTGCCTCTTCAGTTTCGTCTGTATAGGGAAATTTTTCTATAAGACTATGCAGATACTTTCTGGCCTGATCCCTTTTGTCCAGCTTAATAAGTGACTTTGCTGTATAAAGCATTGCCTTTCTTCGGGAGACCCGGTCAGGTACATACAATGCCTTTTGAAAATAATTTAGGGCTTTGGGATAGTTTTTTTCATTAAATTCAATCAGGCCAAGTCCTATATATGCCTTGTATTTAAGAGAGGTCTCCATAAGAGAATACAGCAGTGTCTTGGCTTTCTTATATTTACCTAACATCAGGAGATTCTCTGCATAGAAATAGAGGATATGTGGGTTCTTTTTCAGATATTCCCTGTAGGAGATAAATCCTTTGTTATAAAGGGCGTTTGCAGATTTATACAATCCCAGTTTTTGAAGCACCTCTGCCTTTCCGAAGATGCTTTCAGGTCTGTCCTCTGGCACCTCCCGGAACAAGATAAGTGCCCTCACAAAATCCTTAATCTTGACCAATGCCTGTGCATACAGTATAGTAGCCTCTTCCTTCAGGTCTGATTCGGGATACTTTTGAAGAAAATTCTTGAAATTGGACACTGCCTCGTAATAAAAACCCTGTTTGAAATAGGCCTTTCCTCTTTCAAATAGGGCATCCTCCTTTAATGCCCTGTGCTTTGCCATCAGATAGGCCCTATTAAGATAATCTATTGCCTCACGGTATCTTTTAACACCTGATAGTGCCTTACCCTTCAGAAAATAATACAGGGGGATATCCTTTCTGTCTGGTACAATTTCCTGGAGTTTCTGCAATGCTTCATAATTCCTCTTGGAATTAATATACTCATGAATTTCTTTAAAGGTAGGAGCAGCTATACCTGTAGTAGTGGATACTACTATGATAAAAATGACGGTTCCTATTAATCCCGGAATCTTCATCACTGTAATGAAAAGCAACTACTGTGCCAAGATGATAACAAGTTGATATTTAAGATTATTCTCAGATGTGCAGAATGGAAAGCGTTATTTTTTTGACGGTAACTGGATACCCTTTTTTTTCATTTTCTCCACAAGGGTAGTTCTGTTCAGACCAAGCAGTTCTGCTGCTTTGCTCTTTACACCACCAGAAAGTACGAGTGCCTGGTTGATAAGCTTTCTTTCAATATTATCCAGCACATTATTAATATCGATACCATCAGGAGTAAGAGTAATTAAATCTTCCGTACTTTCCTTTGCATTGGAATGTTTGTCCATCACCTCTGGGAACATTTTCTGGAAGCGTTGAGGCAGGTCTTCTATTTTTATTTCCTCACCGGAGTTAAGTATGGTTAATCTTTCAATGATATTTTCCAGTTCTCTCACATTGCCAGGCCAGCCATAATTCATGAATACCTTCATAATCTCCTTAGTGATAATAGGAGGTTTTCTCTTTTTGTTCTTTGACTGTTTGGCCAGAAAGTGTTCTATCAACAAAGGAATATCCTCTTTTCTTTCCCTTAAAGGGGGCAGATGGATATGGATAACATTCAATCTGTAATAAAGGTCTTCTCTGAATCTCCCTTCGTCAGTAAGTTCCTCAAGGTCTTTATTGGTTGCTGCTATTATCCTTACATCCACCTTTATGGTCTTTGTACTGCCTACACGTTCAAACTCCCTTTCCTGTAATACTCTGAGAAGTTTTACCTGCAGAGAAGGATCAAGCTCACCTATCTCATCAAGAAAAAGTGTACCACCATTTGCAAGTTCAAACCTTCCTATCCTTGTGGTGGTGGCACCTGTAAAAGCACCTTTTTCATGACCAAAGAGTTCTGTCTCAAGAAGATCCTTGGGTATTGCTGCACAATTAAGCGGCACAAAATTCCTCTCTGCCCTTGAACTGTTATAATGTATAATCCTTGCTACAAG
>JALUSH010000120.1 GCA_027016675.1 Thermodesulfovibrio sp. | reverse complement strand
AAATCTACTTTTCTACTATAAAGTTACTATAAAACAAAAAGTTCAATCCTGAACACCATTATTATAACTGTTTTACTTATAAATTTATAAGCATTTTTTATGCCATTTTACAGTAATATTTTGATGCGATAATTCATCCATGAACTTATACCTTAGATGAACACCCCTGTTGGTGTCTGAACTTTTAGAATCAGGTTGAAGAGGAAGTAAAGAATACCCATAAAAATGCATGAAATTATCAGTTTTACAGGTATATCTTTTAAAATGGTATCCTTAGCCCTGCTAAAAAGAAAAGGAAACACTGCGTAGAATAGGAATGAACTGAGATAGAATCCAATAAGATTTAGAGAATAAAAATACACTACTGTATATATAAACAGAAGGGATACCTTTGACAGGGAGATATCTATTCCAGAAGTGTAGAATTTCTTAGTTGAACGCAACGATATCAATACCTGTAAAAGTAGTATTAATGAGAGACCTGCCATTATTATCAATGTAGCAGATGGAAAGATGGCTGATAAGGGGTCTTTTACGTTGAGGGCAAACTTATAAACCGTGAGTGACCCTATTGTGATAATCAGCGAAACTATAATATCATATCTATTGATAGTCTTTTTTTTATGCCTATCCTTCAGGGTACTTAAAACCCCAAAAAGTATTGAAACTATACATAACACAATAGTGGTAATATTTATCCACCCTGTAAAAAAGTATTTCAAGAACCCCTCACCTGCACTGGCTATCAGCATACCTTTTAAAAAGCTATTCTCTGCTATCCTCCCTAAAATAAGCCCCATTACTACAGGTGCTGGAGAAAATCCGAATTTACTTGCTATATACATTACTATACCCACACTAAACATCACTATCACATCATTAAAGGAATTATTAACACTATACGTACCAAATACAGCAAGCACAATAATTGATGCTGCCATATAGAGGTCTGGAACCCTCATTACCCAGTAGGAATATCGCGAAAGGATGACTCCAAATAAAAGCATCAGAAGCTGTGCCAGTAGCAAGGATCCAATAAAGGTATTAACCAAGTGACCATGAAGTAGAAAAAGATTTGGGCCAGGGAAGATGCCATGTATAAGAAGCCCACCCAGGAGTACTGCAGCCGTTGGACTACCAGGTATGCTCAGAGTTAACAAGGGAACCAGGGAAGGCCCGACCATTGCATTGTTGGCAGACTCTGCAGCGACAACTCCATCCGGCACACCTGTACCAAACTTTTCGGGATATTTTGAAAACTTTTTCACCTGATCATAGGCCACGATACCTGCAACCTGTCCTCCCACGCCAGGAATCAAACCAATAATAGTACCTACAATTGAACCAATACCGAGCACCCTGACCATCTTGAGGTTTTTCAATAAGGTCTTCAGGAATATCCCTTTTTCAGGTTGAAATTTGATTATTGTTCGTTGTGATCCATACCACTCAATTAATGTAAACACCTGTGGGATTGCGAATAGTCCAATCAAAGCTGGCACTATGTTTACCCCTCCTGTAAGTATTTCATGGAAAATAAAACGGAACTCACCAGTTGTTGGGTTTGCACCTATGGTACTCAACCATACACCAAAGGCCCCTGCAATAAGGGATTTCAGAACACTACCAGAGCCAAGCCCTGCAACAACGGTAAGACCAAGGACGGATATCCAGAAGATCTCTGTTGATTGAAACTTTAATGCAACCTCAGAAAGTGGAAGGGTGAGGAATATCATTATCATCATCCCGAATATCCCACCGATAAAGGAACTGATAAAGCACATATAAAGGGTGGACTGTGCCTTACCAGCCCTTGCAAGGGGGTATCCATCAAGCAGGGTAGCGATATTAGCTGGAGCTCCTGGAACATTAATAAGGATAGCAGATATGGCACCACCTGCTACCGAGGCTGCATAAACCGCTCCAAGGAGGATTAAACCTGTTGTGGGATCCATATAAAAGGTAAAGGGCACAAGAAGGGCAACTGCAAGGGTTGGACTTACGCCTGGTAAAGCACCAAGAATAATACCACCAAAGACACCTGTCAACAAAACAAGTATGTTGTTAAATGTAAATATATCCGGGATTATACCTATTACACCAGTAAGACCTTCTAACACAGGTACCCCTCTTCACTTAAAGATTTAAAGGTCAGGAGAGAAAACTCTCCTGACCTTTATGAGAGATAAATTATTTTGACAGGATCTCTTTAAATACCTTGTGAAGCTCCTTTTCTGTTCTACGCCACATCTCTTTTGTCTCATCACGGGTTAAAACCATCATACCTGATCCACCATCCTTCATTCTCTTCTGAACCTTCTTGTCCTTGAACATCTTCACAAAGGCATCTGACAGTTTCTTTATTATCTCTGGTGGTGTACCTTTGGGAGCTGCTATGCCCCTTCTATTGTTGCTTGTATCATCCACATTAAATCCAAGTTCCTGGAAGGTCTTTACATCAGGAATAAATGGATTCCTTTTAATATCAGCAACAGCAAGGATCTTGAGCCTATCCCTGGAGCGATAGGCATCTGAGGTATTATTAAACCCAGCCATCACCTCACCACTTATAACCGCCAGTAATGCAGGCACTCCACCCTTATAGGGGATATACTTTGTCTTAATATCTGCTGCCTTCTCCAACTGCAGGAGGGCGATGTGGTGGCCTACAAATCTTCCAGCTCCTGAAAAAGTAACCTTCCCAGGATTCTTTCTCGCATAATCAACAAGATCCTGAACAGAGTTGAAGGGGCTGTTCTTGGGAACAACAAGCACAGCAGGATCAGTACCCCAATTCGCTATGGGCTCCATATTATTGATATTGTACTTTGCCTTTTCAGGATAAACAATTGACTGAGCAATAAAGTGTGGCACATTATAGGCAACCAGTTCATAACCATCTTTCGAGGCTGAGGTAACAAACCAGTTCCAGCCGACCATACCTCCACCACCAGGTTTGTTTATAATCACAATGGGCTGTCCCAGATATGTCTGGGCCTTCATAGTGACTATTCTTGCCTGAAAATCTGTAGCACCACCAGGGGAGTAAGATACGATTAACTTTATAGGCTTGTCAGGATACTCCTCAGCGATTACATTATTACCAAACAAGAACAGGCTGACAACTGCTATTACTATTACCTTTAAAAATTGAGCCTTCCACCTCATAAAAACCTCCCTTTTTACCCCTTTAAATAGGGGAAATAAAATCTCAATACCCAGTAAAACTGGACATGAAAAGGAGCTAAAATCATGTTTTACTCCGCTCCTCATCCCTTAATACCCTTCTTAATATCTTCCCTGCAGGTGAAAGTGGCAACTGCTCACGGAATTCGATTATCTTGGGAACCTTGTATGCGGACAGATGTCTCTTGCAGTATTTGATAATATCATCTCCACTAAGGGTCCCTTTTGCCTCATCAGTGGGAACGACAAAGGCCTTGACATTTTCTCCCCTGTAGGCATCCGGCACTCCTATAACAGCACAGAGCTTTACACCAGGGTATTTATAGAGAACCTCCTCCACCTCTCTCGGCCAGACCTTGAAACCTGACGCATTTATAAAGTCCTTCAGCCTGTCCACAACATAGAGGTATCCTTCGTCATCCATCCTTACCACATCTCCTGTCCGGAACCACCCACCCTGAATCGCCTCAGCCGTGGCCTCTGGATTATCAAGATAACCCTTCATAACCTGAGGACCCTTGATAAGTAGTTCACCTTCTTCCCCAATAGACACATCATGACCTGTCTGGATATCTATGATCCTGACATCTGTATCTGGCAGAGGAATGCCGATGGAACCTGGTTTGGGCCTATCTATCGGATTGGCAACTGCAAGGGGACTTGTCTCTGTGAGACCGTATGCCTCCACAAGCACCTCCTTACCAGCTAAGGCATCAAATGCCTTTTTTATTTGCACTGGAAGAGGAGCAGCACCTGTTCTACATGCCTTAAGAGATGAGTAATTGCAGCTACAGGCATCCTTATCATTAAGAAGTGCTGCAAAGAGTGTGTGAACACCAAACAATCTTGTGGCCTTATATCTCTCTACCACCTTACCAATGACTGCTGGATTGGCACGTTCCATTACAATAAGGGTTGCCCCTGAATAAAGAGGTACATTCATAACACCTGTCATGCCACCGCTGTGAGACATGGGAATTACACACACACATCTTTCCTCACAGGGTTCAAAGGCATACCAGGTAGCAAATTGTATTGTATTGACCACAATATTTCTGTGTGTCAACATGGCACCCTTTGGGTCTCCTGTAGTGCCACCTGTATAAAGGATAACTGCTACATCTTCAGAAGGGTCTATATCTGGAGGTGGTATATTCTGCCCCTGATATTTATATATAATATCCTCAAATAGTACACCGTGATCTGAGCCTACTTTACCTCCCCCTCTTAAAGGTGCAACGATTATCTTTAAATCAAGCCCTGTGGATGCCTTTTTTACCTCTTCAAAGGATCTCTCACTTGCAATGGCTGCCTTTACTTTAGAATTCTTGAAGGTCTTGTGTAATTCATCGCATCTTGCCATGGCATTGTTTGGCACTATAGTCCCGCCTGCCATTAGGACACCGTAATAACTGATAATGTAGGCAGGGCTGTTAGGCAACACCGCAGCAACACGGTCTCCCTTTTTTAGTCCCAGATCCCGCAGACCTGCTGAGAAGGCTAATGCCCTGTCAAACAACTCCCTGTAAGTAAGGCGATGCAATTCATCCATATTTTCATAATCTAAAAATAATATTGCATCCTTTTCAGCAAAGGACTCCAGGTTCCTTTCCAACATCCACCATGCCGGTACCATCGGATACCTAATAGACTTAGGGACATGTGATGGCCAGAATCTATACCATGGTCTTTCCTGATTTTTAAAGGAGCTACATTGCATTCATTTTCCTCCCCTGTTTTATGAAATGTACATTACTTTTTACCGTTAAAAAAGGAATACCCTATCTCAAAGGCCCTTTTGTTTTCCTCATGAAACTTTGGTATAACATGCAAAATACTTTCAAGCACCACATCTCTATCCAGGACATCAAGATGTCTGGATATAGCACCAAGCATGATGGTATTAGCAAAGACGGGCCTTCCAAAATTCTCCACTGAGAGATCTTTTGCTGGTACAGGCTTCTGTATGCAGGTAAGCGTATTATCAATCTCGACAACAAAGGCAGGATCGTATAGTATAATCCCATCAGTAACAAGGTGCTTGAAAGAATTATAGGCAGCAAGGGATAGGGCGGCAAAGATGTCAGGATTTTCCACTATGGGGCTGTCAACAGGCTCCCTGGATATAACAACCTGGCTCCTGACATATCCTCCCCTCATCTCAGTGCCATGACTCTTCAGCATGGTAACACGATATCCTTCCTTTACCGCGGCCTCTCCTATAATCTGTCCAAGCCTTACCACCCCCTGTCCTCCAAATCCACTTGCGAGTATTTCTGTCCTCACTTTCATGCTGCTATAGACCTCCTTATCTTCTCAATGTTTTTTCGGATATTTTCGGAAAACTCAGGTCTTGAATTGCTGGCATCATAATAGACACCTGTAGCCCATACAGTATCCTCCTTCTCCTCTCCCAGAGGGGCAGCCTTGCTTTCTATCCATCTGTATATGCTTAAGGGATTCCTTGTACCAAGTTCTCTGCTTCCAAAGTTTGTAGGGCAGGGATAAACCATATGGATTAATGAGAAGCCCCTGTTCTGGATACCCTTTTTTATACTTTCCACAGCACGATACCCATCCATGGATACATGACGGGCAAGAAAGGTAGCACCTGCATACCTCAGCATATTCAGTACATCCATTCCTTCGCTCATTAAGTTCTGTTCAAACATTCCATAGGGACTACTGTCTGTCCTGCTGCCAATAGGTGTGGTCCAGCCATACTGCCCGCCTGTTGACATATAGCCCAGATTATCATTTACTATCACTGTAAGATCAGCATTACAACGTGCCGCGTGTATGAGATGTAATAATCCTATTCCAAAGGCATCACCATCACCCACGGTAAGGATGATTTTCTTCTCTGGTGGCAGGGCAAGCCGCAATCCCCTCGCAATCGCATATACCCTACCATGGGTACCGGCAAATCCGTCACCCTTCCATGTACCAAAGGTCTGACGGCCTGCACACCCAATTGAAGTTCCCCAGACTACGTCCTCCACCTCAAGCCCAAGCTCATAGATTGCCTGAACAACTGCCTTGTGGTTAATCCCCAGCCCACAACCTGAACAGGCTGTACTCGGTATCTTTCTTGGTCTTAGATATTTCCTTGATAGATAATCCATATTACCACTCCTCCAGTTGCCAGCCCTTTCTCGCAAGTGGCTGGCCTTTTAGAATTTTCTCAAATATTTCAATCAAATCATTCACAGTTGGAAGCTCTCCACAACATCCTGTAAAATGCACCTCTGAATCCTTGCCAGCAGCACGTTGCACCTCTCTTACCAGCTGTCCATCCCAGTTCAACTCAAGTGCAAGGTATTTGGTGCTTCTCTGGAAGTGCTCATCAGGAAAGGGCCACAGATTAATCAAACGGAGGGCACCTACCTTCAACCCCTCCTGCCTGGCCTTGGCAACTGCTGTATTTACCACCCTTGAAGGAGTACCGTATGATACAACCACCAGATCAGGGTCATCATCCATAAACTTCTTCTCATAGAGATGATTAAATAGGTCTCTGTGGTTCCTGATTTTATAGATGAGCCGATAGGCATGCTTGTGGTGCGCCTCAACCTCTTCAATATCATACCCCTCCTCTGTAGGTGTCCAGTCAGAGCATAATGCCCCTGTGTTATGCCCGAGCACCACAGGTGGGATATCTATCTCATCTGTGGGTGGGTAAAAGTGAGGCCCCCTGTTTATCTTCCTTGGCCATGTCCTGAAACCCATCTCCTTCATTTCCTCTTCATTCTCAGGCACACTGATGTCCTCAAAACCATCTGTGATTAACTGGTCTGCAAGTATGGTAACAGGAGTTCTGAACCTTTCAGATAGATAAAAGGCCTCAACAGTTATTGCCATGGCCTCCTGTGCAGAATTGGGTGCAAGAACAATTGTTTCAAAATTGCCCCCCTGGGTAGGATAACGGGTCAGATAAAACTCGCCCTGTCCTGGTGCACCTGTAATACCACTCACAGGACCGACACGGCCCGAGTTAAGGACAACCAGGGGGATTTCACAACCAATAGCCCAACCATAGGGGTCAGCATAAAGGATATAACCAGGCCCTGATGTTGCGGTCATCGCCTTATACCCACCCAGAGATGCACCTATACAGAGGTGGAGGGCTGCACATTCATCCTCACCCTGAAGATATATACCACCCACCTGGGGAAGCCTTCTTGACATTGCCTCGGCAATCTCTGTTGCAGGAGTTATGGGATAGCCTGCAAAAAAGCGGCACCCAGCAAGAATAGCACCTTCAGTTATAGCAAAATTCCCTGTCTCAAGATATCTTTTCATAACCTCTCTCCTTCACCAGCTTTTATTTCTATACAGAAATCAGGACAGCTATAAAAACACTTCATGCAACCCACACAGTTGCCCTGGTTTTTGACCTCTACCGGACGGTAGCCCTTTGCATTGAAACGAGTCCCTGGTGCAAACACCTCCATCTGACAGACATTCAGGCAGTATCCGCACTCCTTGCAGGCATCAAAATCAACCTCCACATTGAAATGCCTATAATCACACCATAAACATCTGTCTGACTCCTTCCTTGCAAGATATGGATTAAGCGTCTTTTCAACGAGATCAAAGTTGTTTATCCTTACTCCCACTGGATTATTTGGTATCTCCACCCTTGGTGAAAATACCTCAGGATAAAAGCTCATGTTAAGATCTGTCTCTTCAGGAGCAAATTTCAGGGTAATATCTCCGTCACCTCCAAGGTAACGGTCAATAAATGAGGCTGCTCGTTTTCCATGACTGATTGCCTCAATAATAGAGGCGGGCCCAAGGACAACATCCCCCCCGGCAAAAACCCCTTCAATATCTGTCTCAAGATTATTGGCATCCACCCTAATTCGGCCATTCTCATTACGGAGGATACCAAAATCCTTTTTCAGTATAACTTCCTGTCCAATAGCTGAGATGACTGTATCAAAGACCTCACTATAGTTGAAACCAAATCTACAGACCGGCCTTGGCCTTCCACTTTCATCGGGTGGCCCCAGTTCCATACAATCAAAGGTTACCTTCAGGGCACCCCCCTGTTGCTCAATTGCTGATGGGGCAGAGAGAAAGATCAAATCCACCCCTTCTTCAATAGCAGCATCAATCTCATCAGGATAGGCTGGCATCTCATTCCTTGTCCGTCTGTAGTATATCTTTACCTCCTTGGCACCCATGCGAACTGCGGTGCGTGCAGCATCAATAGCTGCATTTCCACCACCGATCACACAAACTCTTTCACCCACATGAACTGGTTTATCAGATTTAACTGCCTCTAAGAACTCTATAGCCCCGATTACACCAGGCAAACTATCACCAGGTATGCCAAGGGATGCGCTTTTTTGTGCACCGCAGGCAACATATATGGCATGAAAGCCTGATTGTTTCAGTTTTTCAATGGATTCAACCCTTGTGTTTGTCTGGATTTTAACCCCTGTATCAGCAATCTCCTTTATCTCTGCCCTTACAATCCCACTGGGCAGTCTGTACTCAGGTATTGCCCATCTCATCATACCGCCAGGCTCGGATCTGCCTTCAAATACAGTTACATCATGACCCTTCAGGGTAAGCAGATAACCTGCGGTTAGACCACTTGGGCCTGCCCCTATAACTGCAACCTTCTTTCCAGTGGGAGAGCTCTTCTTAAGTCGCTCCTTCCAGAGTGTACCACCCTTCTCAGCCACAAACCTTTTTAATGCCCTTATAGCTACTGGTTCGTCAAACTGTCCTTTGCTACACCTGATTTCACAGGGAGCAAAACATGCATACCCACATATGGAAGGGAATGGTATTGCCTCGCGTATTATAGCCAGTGATTCATCAAACTTACCCATTGCTATAGCCCTTATATATCTTGGAACATCAATCCCTGCTGGACAGGATTTCTGGCAGGGTGCAACCTTACGTGATAGTTTCAAACAGTCCATGGTTTGCATATAAATCTCCTCCGATGATTTTAGTTGGTCTTTTTGTTTTTTATGGTCTTTTTGTTTTCTTAAAAGCAAGTCTTGTACCAGAAAGACCGTGTTGTTATAAATCCTCTGATTTTCAGGAAAATCATATATCATTAAAGGCCTTAAAGCCCTGTTAATACAGCTTCTTGATGGGGCAAGGAAGTGGTATATAAATCATATATGCAGACTGGATTTATTTCGCTGGACTGTCTAAAAATGTGTTTTATTTTCAGACATGTCTTGTTTTCATACAGACACTTTTGTTATAATTTTTTAAAGGGATGTAAAATGCCTTCAACTCAAAAAAAGAATACTTCCTTTATTAACAATCTTGCCGAGATTATTCTCAATAGCTTGCCAAGTGGAATAATATTTTGTGACAATGATTGCAACATCCAATTTATTAACAAAACCTATGCTGACTATCTTGGAGTGGATCAGGAAGAGGTAATAGGAAAACCCATTACAAATTATATCCCTGGTTCAAGGATCAGTGAGGTTGTAAGAACAGGACAGCCAGAGCTTGGATTTAAATGCACTGTAAGTGATGGCAAACAAAAAAAGATATTGATTGTAAATAGAATCCCTGTCTTTGATAAAGGCTGCCTCGTGGGTGTAATTTCTCAAAGCCTCTTTGGAGACATAGGTGAACTGAAGGACCTCTCTGAAAGACTCTCCTACCTGGAAAAGAAGGTGCATACATACAGGGAAAAGGTAAACAGCATACTATCATCTCGATACTCTATTGATGACATCAAGGGAGAGAGTGTTTCCATTCTGCAGGCAAAAGAGATGATCAGGCAATACGCCAATACGGATTTTCCAGTATTAATTACAGGAGAGACCGGCACAGGTAAAGAGCTCTTTGCCCATGCCCTTCACCAGGAAAGTACACGGAGCAGAGGCCCCTTCGTGAGCATAAACTGTGCTGCAATTCCCAAGGACCTTTTTGAATCCGAGATATTTGGATATGAACCAGGGGCCTTTACAGGCGCCCAGAAGAGTGGAAAGGTGGGCCTCTTGGAGCTGTCTGACAGGGGCACACTCTTTTTGGATGAGATTGCAGATATACCACTTCATTTCCAGGTCAAACTACTCCGTGTCCTTGAAGAAAAGATAGTTTACAGACTGGGTTCTATTAAACCCAAACAAGTCAACTTCAGACTTGTATCTGCCACTAACAAGGACCTGAAATCCATGATTAAAGAAGGCACCTTCAGAGAGGACCTCTTTTACAGAATCAGTACAACCACCATCTCTATACCACCTCTCAGGGAAAGAAAAGAAGATATCCCAGTGCTGATGCGATTCTTCCTGAAAAGGATGAACATGCCCTATCTATCATGTTCTCAACCTGCCATGAATGCACTTATTAATTACCACTGGCCAGGCAATGTACGTGAACTCAAAAATGTCCTTGAACGTGCTGTAAGCCTCTGTAATGGAAGAAGCATTGAGATTTCAGACCTTCCAGATGAATTGAAACACCGTTACTTTACAGTCACACACAATGTAACACCCGTTAATTATCATAACGCTACCCTGGCAGACAATGAAAGGCATGTCATCCTCGGTGCCCTGGAGAAAAACAACTGGAACAAGGCAAAGACTGCCAAAGAGCTTGGGATTGCACGGGCAACGCTCTATGAAAAAATCAAGAAATACCAGATCAATAGATGATCCTTAAAGATATTATCTATGTGGGACCTAACCGTTTATACGTAGAATCACATATCCCTGAGCAGCCACAGCATAAAACCCCTTTACTCTTTATCCACGGACGTCATGGTTCTGCTGTAGACTGGAAATACTATCTTGAGTTTTTCTCAAAAAAAGGATGGAGATGTTATACAGTCAGCCTGAGGGGACATTATATGAGCAAGCCCGTCAATATATCTAAGATCAGTTTTATGGATTATGTACAGGATATAAAAGAGGTTGTCCATGCTATTAAACAACCTCCCGTGATAATAGGCTTCAGTATGGGAGGGAGAGTTGCTCAAAAGTACAGTGAATCCCACAAAGTTAAAGCATTGATTCTTCTGAACAGTACAGAGCCAAAGGGAACCATGAGGAGAACAGCTTCACCATCTCTGTTAGAGAAAATTCCAGACATAGTCTCTCCTGATAAAGAGGCCCTAATGCAAGCTATAGGGGAAGATATGGATGAAAAAGAACTGGATAATATATATAAAACCTTGAGTAAAGAATCAGGAAGAGTTATCAGGGAGATGATGACTGGTATTGAAGTGAACCCGCACAATATATCCTGCCCTGTACTGGTAATTGATACTGACAGTCTTGCCAAATGCAAGAGACTTGCTGGATTTTATAATGCTGATTACATCTTTATAAAGGGTATTAATCATTCAGGTGTGATATGGGGTCAGAGATGGGAGGAAATAGCCACTGAAATCCACACCTGGTTATTGAAAACGTTTCCAATGTAATTGTCTGATATTTCCAAACCTGCAACCCAGGAAATCTGAATACAAAATCCACATCCTCCTGCACTGTCACTCTCCGACTCGGTCTCTGCCCCAAAAAATCTACGATTTTTAGGGGTACCCCTGCCTCCGAGGTAATTTTGCCTGGCTGCCCTCACGGCAGCCACTATGGCAAAATTAAATGGACAGCGAGCGTATTCCCGT
>JALUSH010000119.1 GCA_027016675.1 Thermodesulfovibrio sp. | reverse complement strand
TTTGCCCTTCAAGTAGGTGAAGGCAGAGGGCCAGGGATACAGTCCCCTCACACGGTTATGAATCTCTCTTGCTGATAATCTCCAATTAATTTTTCCATCCTCTTTTTTTATTATAGGTGCATAGGTTGGCTCACCTTCCTGGGGGGTGGGTATAATTGTACCCTTTCTAATTCCTGAAATAGTCTCTATCAGCAAATTAGCTCCTTCATTAGCAAGCCTTTCAGAAAGGCTGAGAGTATTGTCCTCCTCTTTTATAGGAACCTTCTTTTGCATTAAAATATCTCCTGTATCAAGACCTTCATCCATCATCATTGTTGTAACACCTGTAACAGTCTCACCATTTATTATTGCCCATTGTATTGGTGCAGCACCTCTGTATTTTGGTAGAAGTGAGGCATGAACGTTTATACAGCCCTTTAAGGGCATATTCAGTAATTCAACAGGCAATATCTTACCATATGCCACAACCACTATAAACTCGGGCTGTGTCTCTCTTACAATTTTGATAAAATCCTCAGATCTTATATTATCAGGTTGCAGTACAGTAAGTCCCTTTTCTAATGCGAAGGTCTTTATAGGAGGAGATATTATCTTATGGCCTCTACCTCCAACCTTATCAGATTGTGTAATTACAAGTCTGACATCCTCTTTTGCCTTCAAAAGTTCAGCAAGTGCAGGTACTGAAAACCAGGGTGTGCCAAAAAAGACAATTGACATATTAGCGCTTATTTCTTTTCAGATAACGTTTTCTGAAGAACTCTCTTTTTATTGGACTCATTCTATCCACAAAAAGTATACCATCAAGATGGTCAATCTCATGTTGCAATACCCGTGCAAGTAACCCCGTTGCCTCCACTTCCATGGGTCTGCCCTCCCTGTCCACTCCCCTAACCAAAACTCTTTCAGCCCTCTTTATTGTAGAGGTGTATCCAGGTACACTCAGACATCCTTCCTCTGAGTCTATCCTGCCTTCAAAGCTTATTATCACTGGATTAATCAAAACCAGAAGGGGATGTTTTTCCTCCTTTGTACTAACATCCACAACAATGAGTCGTTTTGTCTCGCCAACCTGGGGTGCGGCAAGTCCAATTCCAGGAGCAGCATACATGGTCTCCACCATGTTGTCAATCAGGGCCTGCAACTCACCATTAATTTCCTCTACAGGCCCTGCCTTCTTCTTTAAAACAGGGTCTGGATACCTTCTTATCTCTAATACAGCCATGTACAATTATAACATTTCTTTTTTATCCTTTTCTGTTTCCCAGGGATACTATCAGGAGTTAAAATCTGTTAAGTCTCTGTGTCTATCTTAACTCAAAGTTGCCGATAGAAATGTACCAATCATTTGTAGGGACAGCTGGGTATAAAACTGCTTATAAAGTCAATCAGCCATTTCGGGTCTTAAAAAAAATATATCCTATATGCTACTGTATTTGTTAAGATATGATTTAATGCTGGCTATAGAAACTGGTATAAACAATGAACATATCTTTTAGATTACGGGGACAGATCTTTGCCCTTACCCTATTAGCACCCACAATCATATTCGTTTGTGTATTTGCCTTTTATCCCATTGCCAATTCCTTCTATCTCAGTCTGCACCGTATCATTATTGGCCTGCCTGAACTTGGAAGCAGGTTTATCGGGTTGGAAAACTACAAGGCACTTTTTAACGACATCATAGCACGAAAGGCGCTCCTCAATACACTGCTTTTTGTATTCATTACCACATTTTTTGAGATATTGTTTGGTCTTGCAATTGCAATCTTGATAAATAAAAGATTTAAGGGAAGAGGCCTTATAAGGGCTTCCATACTTATTCCATGGGCCATCCCCACAGTTGTATCATCCCAGATGTGGAGATTTATCTTTAATGACAAATATGGACTGTTCAATCTATTAATTTATGGCTCAAACAGTGATCATTACAAGGCATGGCTTGCTGAACCACTGTATGCATTTATTGCAATAATCATGGCAGACGTCTGGAAGACCTCTTCCTTTGCTGCATTATTGATCCTTGCAGGGCTACAGGTAATTCCTGAGGAACTCTATCTGGCAGCAAAGGTGGATGGCGCCAGCACTTGGAAACAGTTTACAAAAATAACTCTGCCTCTTATAAGACCTGCCCTTTTAATAGCCCTTCTTTTTCGTACAATGGACGCCTTCAGGGTCTTTGATCTTGTATTTGTGATGACCCAGGGCGGTCCGGCAGATGCCACCAATGTGCTACAATTTTATGGTTATAAAAAGATATTTGCAGAGGGATTAATGGGTTACGGATCAACCATATCTGTACTGGTGTTTGTAGTTACATTCTCAATCAGCCTGTTTTATATCAGACTGCTTGGCAGGAGATTAACGAGGGGAACATCATGAGTAAAGGGGTATCAAAGGTAGCTTTTCCAATTCTAACAGCGTGGGTGGTTTTTTTAAGCCTTCTTCCCTTTTTATGGATCTTTATCACATCTGTTAAATCAGAGATAGATATCACCTCAATACCACCCAATATAATCCCCTCTTTCTCTCTATACTTCTATAAGTCAGCTATCTTGAATTACAATATATTCCATTACCTCAAAAATAGCCTTATTGTTGCAGCAACTACAACCTTTATAACAATAATACTCTCTGTATTTTCAGGGTATGCACTGTCAAGGTCAGGCCTGAGGCATAAAAATGTTATCCTTGGTTCACTTCTATTAGTTTCAATGTTTCCTCAAATATCAATTGCTGGACCAGTATGGAGAATCCTTTACAATCTGGAGTGGCTAAATACATACCAGGGGCTCATATTACCCTATGTTACCTTAACCCTTCCTCTGGGGGTATGGATTATGACCTCCTTCTTTAACGAATTACCCGAGGAACTGGAAAAAGCTGCCCTCGTGGATGGATGCAGTAATATTCAAACACTTTTTAAGATCATGATACCCCTGTCTGCCCCAGGGGTTTTTACTGCTGCCATACTTGTATTCATCTATGCATGGAATGAGTTTTTCTTTGCTTTACTTATAATGACACAACGTGAATACCAGACCCTTCCTGTGGGTATTGCATTATTTCAGGGCCAGTACACAATCCCCTGGGGTGAAATCTCTGCAGCCTCAGTTATTGCAACTGTTCCTCTTGTCATAATAGTCTTTATTTTTCAAAAGAGAATTATAAGCGGACTGTCAGCAGGTGCAATTAAAGGTTAAGCCTGTCTGACACAAAATTTCTATATTTGTTTGACAGTATAAAAGATATCTTGATATACTTCATTTAAAATGGGGTATTTTATGATTTCAGGAAATTTAAATGAGCCTGAGTGGAAGATTAGAAGACGTTGGTCTTGCTGACATTTTTCAGATCCTCTCGATCGGGAAAAAAAGTGGTTCCCTGGTTATAAGAGGAGACAATAATATTAATGCCCTCATAATCTTCAGGAAGGGGTTAGTGGTAAGGGCTGAAACGAATGCACTAACTGAAGATGTAGGGGATGATCTTCTCAAGGCAGGCCTTATAGATGAGGGCAAACTTCAACTTGCCAGGATGGTGAGAAGAGAACTAATAGATAAATCCATCGCAGACATACTGATAGAGCTTGAAGCTGTAGACAAACATTCTGTTGATAAAATAGCAAAAAAGAGGCTTGAGAAAATCATATCTATACTACTGCCTCTTGAAGACGGAGACTTCGTATTTGAGCCCAACATAGAGCTACCCACTATCAAGGAATTACCTGATCCAGGCTGTGAGCTATCCAGAGGTATCAGTGCAGATTATCTAATCATGGAGGGAGCGAGGGTCTACGATGAGCAACAACACTACGGTCATATTCTTGAAGAAGAATTCCCACTTGGAGATGACTTCATGTCAGAAACGGTTATGTCTGACACACCAAGGGATATATCAGCTTTACAATCTCTTACCCAGGAACTCAGGCTTCCTGAGAGTCTGTCAGAGATATCCCTTCTTGTGCTTAGATTCGCAAGTGACATATTCCAGCGTGGAGTTTTATTTTCACTGGATGGCACACAACTTGTTGGACTTGGACAATTCGGTCTTGAAATCGAACAACCCGATGAGCGGATCAGGGAAATGGCCTTGGATATAAGTAATAGTGTCTTTTTTAAAAAAATCATTAAGGAACTCAAGCCCTATAAGGGAAAACTCCAGAGGGACAATGTAGTGGATAGTTTCTTGAATGAAATCGGTAATATACTACCTGATGAGGTAGCAGTATACCCTATTGTTGCAGATGGTAAGGTGGTTGCATTACTATATTGTGATAATTCTATAAAAGATGAACCAATTGGAGAAACTCCGGGTCTGGACATATTCTTAACTCAGGCAGGATTGGCCCTTGAAAAGGCAGCCCTCAAGAAAAAACTTCTGGAGCGTAATAACAAATGATTAAAAGGAACATAAAGGTTCTTGTAGTTGAAGACTCCCTTTCAACACGCTCTATGATTCGAAGCATTATCGAGGATATGGGAGAGGAGTATAATGTATTTGAAGCGCAAAATGGGTTTGAGGCATTAAAGATTCTCCCAACAGAAAATTTCAAGCTTATAGTAACCGATATTAACATGCCTGATATTAATGGTCTGGAACTGATCAACTTTCTAAGGACTACCCCACGATATAAAAACACACCTGTGATTATTGTAAGCACAGAAAAGACTGAAAAGGATATACAGCGTGGGCTTGCCCTTGGTGCAGAGGCATATATCACAAAACCCTTTAAGCCAGAGGAGCTTCAAAATACCATAAACAGGGTACTGAATAGATGAGTTCCAAAAAAGAGGAATTTATTTCAGAGGCTGAAGAGATTCTCAATAATGCCCAGGAATACCTGCTTAATCTGCAGGATAATCTGGAAGACCCCCTACCTGATGACATTAATGCCCTTTTCAGATGTTTCCATACCCTTAAAGGTATATCAGGACTATTTGGCTATGAGTCCTTACAAAAGCTCAGCCATACCCTGGAAAACCTGCTTGACGATATACGACTGGGCAAACATCCTGTCAACGAACCGACGATTTCCTTTCTTTTCAAAAACATTGATATCATCAGAAACATGATATCCAATCCCGAGGAATATAATGACATATCCACCTTGTTGTCCGAGATTGAAGAATTCAGGAAAAGTCCTCCTGTCGATGTTTCTGATGAATCCGCTATTGCAACGATCAGCGAGGAAATCCTGAAAGTCCTGTCCGAATACGAAGAACACAGACTCAAGGAGAATATAAAAAAAGGCAAATCAATTTATTCTATAAAAACAACATATCCCCTGACAGATTTCGATAATGAACTCCGCACCTTAACAGAACGGATTAAGACCATGGGAGAACTTATTTCCACCTTACCCACTTCAGAGGATATACCAGAAGGGCATATTGGGTTCAGTCTCCTTCTTGCAACCACCAAGTCGGAAGAAGAAATAAAGAAAGAGTTAGGGCTACCCACAACAGTAATATATGCCAAGAAAAAAGAGATACCCCATAGGGAACCCGCGGCTTTAAAGGATACTCCAGGGACAGGAACAGAAAAGTCACTAAAAAGTGTAACCACCACAGTAAGAGTTGATATTGAGAAAATTGACAATATTCTTAGCAGCATCGGGGAGCTTGCCCTGATAAAAGGTGCCATTAGCAGGATTGAAAATGAGCTAATTGATTATTTTGGCCATTCCTCACTAATATTTGATGTGCATAGAATCAATCAGACCCTTAGCAGACGTATTGTTGAACTCCAATCACTGGTGCTCGAGATCAGAATGGTCCCTATAGGTCAGATCTTTGCACGTCTTGGTCAGATTGTCAGAAGGTATTCAAGAGAGACAAACAAACAGGTTCAGCTTCATATTTATGGTGAAGAGACAGAGATAGACAAATTTATAGCAGAGGAAGTAATTGATCCTCTTATGCATATAGTCAGGAATTCTATTGACCATGGTATTGAAGACAGAGAAGAACGTCTCTCAAAGGGCAAACCAGAGATCGCCAGCATAACCCTCAAGGCATACCAGAAGGGCAATCATGTTGTTATAGATGTGACAGACGATGGCAGGGGGATAGATACAGAAAAGATCAGGCAGAAGGCAATTGAAAAAGGACTGATCAAGCCTGAAGAGCAGCTAACTCAATCAGAACTGATTGATCTTATATTTCAACCAGGTTTTAGTACAAAGGATTCTGTATCCGAGATATCAGGTCGAGGCGTTGGGATGGATGTAGTAAGAAACAAGATATCTTCAGTAGGTGGTTTTGTTGAGATAAAGACAGAGCCTCAAAAGTTTACATCTTTCTCCCTGACCCTCCCGATAACCCTTGCGATAATAAAGGCACTGATTATAGAAGTCGGTAAATATACCATGGCACTTCCCATGACATCCATATCTGAAACCATTCTTGTTGATAAAGAAGCAATACAGAGTATAGAAGGCAATCCAGTATATAATTTAAGAGGCGAACCTCTTCCCCTCATCTATCTAAACGAATACTTTGAAGCATCCTCAGATGCTGAAAAGTCACAATACATAGTAGTTGCAGGCGTGGGCAGTAAGAAGGTAGGTCTTGTCATCGATGATATACTCAGAAGTGAGGATATAGTGATCAAATCCCTTGGAGAGTATCTAAAAGAAATAAAAGGATTTGCTGGTGCAGCAGAGATAGGTAAACATGATGTGGTACTTGTAGTGGATGTTGAATCTATTATAGAGGAAACTATCAGAAAACAGGGTAAGCTTACATACAGCAATGTTTGAGGAATTCTTCAAATTAAAGAAGAGGCCCTTTAGTAAAACACCTGATCCAGAGTTTCTCTATCTGAGCCGTGCCCATGAAGAAGCTCTGGCACGTCTTTTATATGCAGTTGAGGAAAAGGAGATGATATTACTTACTGGTGAAATAGGTTGTGGCAAAACAACCCTAACAAGGGCATTAATGGATGAACTTGAAGATAACTACAGAATTATTCTCATATTCAATCCAAGACTCACAGCCAACCAGTTTCTGAGAACCATTGCCAAAGGTCTTGGAATACCAGTTACTAACAGATATAAGGATGAGATACTGGATGAAATCTATGAAAAGGTCTATCAGGATTATCTTGATGGTAAAACCACTGTAATTATCATTGATGAAGCACAGCTAATCCCTAAAAAAGAAACCTTTGAGGAGATAAGGCTTCTTACGAACTTTCAGCTTGACGATGCAAACCTTCTGAGTCTTGTCCTTGTTGCTCAACCTGATATTCTGAAAAGGCTTAAACATCGCACCTATGCAGCACTGAGACAGAGGATTGGGCTGTTCTATCATATAGGCCCTCTGTCTGAAGAAGAAACAAGACAGTATATACTGCATAGACTCAAGGTCTCTGGAAGAGAAGACCCCCTGTTTACAGAAAAGGCTATAAGTCTAATCTACAGACATTCAGGTGGTGTACCAAGACTAATAAACAGCATTGCCACATCAGCACTCTTGGATGCATTCTCTAAAGAAATTCATAAAATAGACGAAGAGAATATAATGGATGCCGTAAGGGAGCTTGGTCTGTATGGATATTGCAAAAATCAGAAAAAAAGCCAGAAAACAACAGAAAAGCACTAAAAAAAGCAAAAAAACAGAACAAAACAAGGTTAAAGACTGGAAGATAGCAGAGATTGAAACCACATCAGAATCTGAAGGTGTCGAAAAGAAGCTCCAGTTAGATGATGGGCCTGACTCTACAGTAGAAACCGGGAAAGAGCCCCAAAATGAGGCATCAGATAAAAAATTATCTGATGATAAATATATAGTTCCTGAAGAAGATCAAACAGAGAAGATATTAACATTTAAACTTTCAGAAGAGGAATACGGATTTTATATGAATGACATCCAGGAGATAACAAATTATTATTCCATAACACCCATACCACGTTGTCCAGCCTATCTCTCAGGAGTAATCTCTTTAAGGGGCAAGATCATACCTTTGTTGAATCTCAAAAGGTTATTTAACATTCCTGAACAGGGCGACAGTAAAGACAATTCAACAAAGAAAAACAAAGCAAAAAAAGTAATTATACTCAAGGCGCCCAAGGGTCCTATGGGTGTAGTTGCAGACATGATATTAGGAACTCAAGATGTAAACAAGGCATTTTTAAAAGATTCTCCAGGTAACATATCTGAATCGGAGGCAAGGTATATAGATAGCATTGCAGTCATAAAAAACAGATTTATCTCAATACTAAATGTGGACAGTATTGTTTCATTGAACCTTTTTAGCAAATAAACAACGGCTTTTTAGGAGGCCTTTATGGGTAAATTAGAGCAAAAGATTGTTGGTGTTGTGGTTTTATTGATTATTGCAGGAACAATATTTGCCAATGCAGTAATCTTTTTTTATCAAAAAAGAAACATCCTGAGCACTGCTCAGGAGAAGGTTTTCGAAACTGCAAGGGTAATTCAAAAAAGTATTGAACGGACAATGATTGAAGGAAACTCCAAGATTACAAAAGACATGGTTAATGACTTAAAAACCCTGAAGGGAGTTGAAAACATTATTGTTCTCAACTATGAAGGAAGGGAGGCATTTAACAAAAATGCCCCACCCGATGAAGGTAACATTATGAATATCCTCAAAAAAACCCTTTCTCCCTATACAACAATCTCTTATAATAAAATCATAGTATACAGTCCTTTAACAAAAAAGACGGAATGCAAAAAATGCCATACCACAGACAGCCCTCTCATGGGCGCGATTAAAATCGGAATATCCATCTCTAAGGAAAAGCAAAAGATATCAGATATGGTTGTATTCAATATAACAGCATCAATCATAGCAATACTGGGGCTTTCCTTTGTATTATTAACACTCTTAAGACGAATAGTGATACGCCCCATAAAGGAGTTTGAAAATGCAGCCAGGCGACTTGCAGCAGGTGACCTCGCTTTTTCCATCAATGTCTCAGGTGATGATGAGATTGCTTACACAGGTGCAGCGCTACAGGAAAGCCTGAAATCCCTTTCCGCAATTCTACATCGCGTCAAAGACATAACCACACGGGTATCAAAGATAAGTAACGATGTTGAAAATGAATCAAAAGAGATGCTTGAAGGTACCAAAAAAGAGACAGCTGCTATAGAGAATATATCCAGTTCCATAGAGCAGATGAATGCCTCTATTGCAGAGATTGCGGAAAGCACCCGGGCACTTGCCCTTTCTGCTGAAGAATCTGCATCAGCCATTGAAGAAATGTCTGCAAGCATTTCTCAGATTGCAGAAAATAGCAATGAGCTTTTTGAATCTGTTGAATCTATTTCAGCCTCCATAGAAGAACTAAACTCCTCAATCAAAGAGGTAGCTATGAATGCAAATGAACTGCTTAAAGAGGCTGACAATACTTTCTCTTCAGTTGAAGAGATTGGATCTGCCGTCAAGGAAGTTGAAACCCGAGCAAGAGAGGCTGCGGAATTGAGCAGGAAAGTAATGGAGGAAGCCACAACATCTGGTAAACAATCAGTGGAGAAAACTGCTGAGGGAATGGAAAGGATTAAGATATCTGTCGAAACCACTGCCGAATATATAAAACGTCTTAATAGCAGATCTGAAGAGATAGGAAAGATTCTCAATGTCATAGATGATATAACTGATCAAACCACATTGCTTGCCCTGAACGCTGCAATACTTGCTGCCCAGGCAGGTGAACACGGAAAAGGATTCTCTGTGGTTGCAGATGAGATCAAGGACCTTGCAGAGAGAACTTCTTTTTCCACACAGGAGATAGCAACACTTATACAGAACGTACAAAGGGAACTCAAAGAGGCGGTAGAGGCCATGAATATGGGACTTGTAGCAGTCAACGAGGGGCTTAAGCTTTCAAGAGAGGCATCCTCAGCACTTAACAGGATAATCGAACGTTCTGAGAGTTCAGCCCGTATGGCATCTGATATTGAACATTCCACCTCTGAACAGACCAGGGCAACAAGATATATAACCGAGGCTGTGGAGAAATTCAGAGATATGGCAGGACAGATTGCAAAGGCCACCTCTGAGCAATCCAAAGGCATGTCCCTGCTCATGAGGGCTGCAGAAACAGTAAAAGATGTAGCAACCCAGGTTAAAACTGCTACAGAGGAACAATCACAACAGAGTAAGATGATAAGGGAAAGCACTGAGGCTGTCTCGGAAAAAAGCCAGCTTATTTCAAACGCAATACAAGAGCAAAAGATAGGAACAGAACAGATCAAATCCTCTATAGATAATATAGTCGATCTCCCAGTAAAAAATCGCAACATCGCCTTTAAAATAAACAGTTCTGTAAAATCTCTTGTAAGAGACATTGAACTTGTGGTAACTGAAATGGACAAATTTAAACTTGTTGAGACCACAAAAAATTCAACCACTCTCAGATTTGGTGTGGTACCCCTTGAATCACCAGCTGAAATGTACAAGCGTTTTAAACCGCTTGTTAGTTATCTTTCAAGCAAGACAGGTAAAAAATTAGAGTTAAAGGTAGGGGTTGATTTTGATACTGCCATCAAGGATATCGGCAACAATGAAACACAGATTGCCTTTATGACACCCTCAACATATATAAAGGCAAATAAAAAATACGGCTGTAGGGTGATAGTAAAGGCCCTACGAGACGGCAAACCCTATCATCATTCGGTAATTATTACTTCTGCCTCAAGCGATATAAGTTCACTTAAAGACCTCAGGAGAAGATCTTTTGCCTTTGGTGACCGTGAATCCACATCATCATATATAATCCCCAGGCATATGCTTCTTCAGGCTGGGATAGAATTGTCCGATCTTCTGTATTACAATTTCCTTGGGCACCATGATGATGTTGTAAGGGCAGTGCTTGAAGGTGAGTATGATGCAGGTGCAGTTATGGAGTCAGTTGCAGAAAAATACAAAGATGAGGGTCTTAAATTCATACAATATTCAGAAGAGATTCCCGAGTTCTGCATTGTAGTATCGCGAGACATTCCAACTGAAGATTTAGAAAGATTTAGAGAAATCCTGCTCTCATTAAAGGATACAGACCCTGAAGGGGCGAGTATTTTGAAAACAATGGATATCCATTATACAGGGTTTACCATGGCATATGATAATGATTTTGAAGATATAAGAAACATAATGTCCAGGCTGGGACTTTTGTAAAATTTATCTCGAGGTTATGTATCATGAAGATTAATAATCTATCAAAGAGGCTTTCTCTCAGGATTATAGTTTCAATCCTTATTTTTCAAATCCTGATATGGATTCTCTATGAGAGAAGAGAGAATAACATTTTAGACAAATATACTAATGAGGTGATAAGAACCACCGAATCTATTTTAACCAGTCCTATAATAAAGGATAATCCCGAAGATGTACTGGACCACCTTGAGTCCCTTCCCTTTGTTTACTCCATACAGGTATTCGACAGACAGGGTAATATGATAATAAACCGTTATAAAAACTCTTTCAAAGAACCTGATAGTGATCTCATAAAAAAAGAGGTAGTGCTCCAGACCACCAGTGGGGATTTTAATAAAGTCATTATCAGTTTCTCAAAATCGAAGCTATCTGAACTCGCCGGCGGACAGGACGTTATAAATATATTTTTAAATATCCTGCTTCTTTGCATCCTGTTTATAGTTATATACATATTCTTCAGGAACGACATTGAGTTTAAGTTTGCCAACCTTATGGAGATAATGGAAAAGGTGAGTATGGGGAATCTCAAAGTAAGAGTAAAAACAGACGATACCACAGAGTTCGGACTGACACAGAAACGTTTGAAACTACTCATCGATAATTTAGTTAACATCATAACAAAACTTCGTGGACTCACTAAAAATGTATCTAC
>JALUSH010000118.1:20737-28995 GCA_027016675.1 Thermodesulfovibrio sp. | reverse complement strand
TCTGGCCAAGGGGTGAGAAGATAAGGATCATTGTTGAGGGGCCCGTGGGGCAGAGGCTTGGCAGCATGGGAATGTTTGGAACAGAGATTATCGTGAAGGGCAGTGTCTCTGATGATGTGGGCTGGCTCAACTGCGGTGCTAATATAACAGTGCTTGGAGATGTTACCAATGGTGCCCATAATGCTGCTGCCCAGGGAATACTCTATGTGCAGGGTAGTGGTGGTGCCCGTTGTGATACAATGACAAAACACAATCCAAAGTTTGACCCTCCCCAGTCATGGTATTTCAGGGATGTGGGAGACACCTTTGCCGAGTTTAAGGCTGGAGGTATAGCCGTTGTCTGTGGTGTGAACCCGAGGAATCCAAAAAACATCCTTGGTTATCGTCCCTGTGTAGGTATGGTAGGGGGGGTTATATATTTCCGTGGTGAAATAGAGGGATATAGTGAAACAGATGTGAAGCTCCTGGATCTGACTGATCAGGACTGGCAGTGGCTTGTGGAGAATATGAAGACCTATCTTGAGGCCATTGACAGGATGCAATACTATGATGAACTCACTGCTGACCGCAAGGCCTGGCGTAAATTGCTTCCCTATACTGCACAGGAAAGGGCAAAAAGAAAACCCTTCAAGATGAGTATTACAGAGTTCAGAAGTAACATCTGGGAGGCTGGAGTCGGTGAAGGAGGTATCTTTGCTGAGTATATCACCCATCCCAGAACCATACTCCCCTATGTCACCACAGGGGAAGACAGGAGATACCGTCCAGTCTGGAACAATTATAAATACGCTCCTCCCTGCGAGTATGCCTGTCCGTCAGGCATACCTACATACAGAAGGACTCAATTAATAAGGGCAGGAAAACTTCATGAGGCCATTGAGCTTGTCCTGCAGTACTCTCCTCTGCCCGCATCTGTTTGTGGAGAGGTGTGTCCCAATCTCTGTATGCAGGCATGTACCCGTGGGCAGGTAGATGAGCCAGTGAATATAAAGGCCCTTGGGAAGGCTGCCCTTGAGGTGAAGGCACCCCAGGTTAAAGAAAAGACAGGCAAGAAGGTTGCTGTTATAGGAGGTGGCCCTGCAGGCCTTTCAGTAGCATGGCAGCTTGGTCTCAGAGGACATACAGTAGACCTCTACGAGGCAGAAAATAAACTTGGTGGAAAGTTAGAGTTCTGTATACCCCGTGACAGGCTGCCCCAGGAGGTTCTTAAAAAGGAGATCGGGAGGTTTGAAGAGATTGGTGTTAACATCCATCTGGGTAAGAGGATAGATAAGGATAGTTTTCAGGAGATTTATGACAGCCATGATATAGTTGTTGTTGCCTGTGGTGCACAGAGGCCAAGAAGGCTGAATGTGCCTGGTTCAGAGGATATGGTGACTGCCTATGATTTTCTCAAGGGAATTAATCTTGGTCAGAGCCCTGACCTGAAAGACAAAAAGGTGGTTATAATTGGTGCTGGAAATGTGGGCATGGATGTGGCAGCCCAGGCATACCACTGTGGTGCAAAAGAGGTAATCGCAGTGGATATTCAAAAGCCTGCTGCCTTTGGGAAGGAACTGGAGATAGCCCAGGCACTGGGTACAAAGGTTATATGGCCTAAATTTACTGAAAGATACAGTAAGGAAGAAAGAAAGATATACTTTACTGATGGAACAAGCCTTGAAGCTGATATGGTTGTTGTGGCTATTGGTGATATTCCCGTTACTGACTTCCTGCCACCTACTATACATACAGACAAGAGCGGCTGGATTGAGGCAGATGAGGTAGGCCATACCTCAGACCCGAAGGTCTATGCTGTGGGTGATGCTACCAGATTGGGCCTGATTACCCATGCAATAGGCCATGGAAGAAAGGCAGCCGAGGCAATACATGCCCTTCTTTCAGGCAGGTCTTATTACAGGCCCCAACCCAGGATGATGGTGCCCTATGAAAAGATCAAAACAGCCTATTATGATGTCTGTAAGGGTGAACCTTTCAAAATAGAGACCGAGGCAAACCGCTGCATGTCCTGTGGTGTCTGCAGGGACTGTCATATGTGTGAGGTGACCTGTTACTATGGTGCCATCAGCAGGACTGAATACGAGGATGGTTCATACGCTTATGTGGTTGACGAGAACCTGTGTATTGGTTGTGGCTTCTGTGCAGGGGTATGTCCCTGTGGTGTGTGGGAGATGGAAGAAAACATATAGTTATGAATATTGAAAAATACTAAACCTTTTCCGCAATTGTCCTTACAAGACGTTCTGACTTTTCCCAGCCAAGACAGGGATCTGTGATGGATTTGCCAAATATACCTTCCGTGGGCTTTTGGGCACCGTCTTCAAGATAACTCTCTATCATGAGCCCCTTTACGAGAGTTTTAATGGTTTCAGAGTACCGTCTGCTTTCAAGTACCTCTCGTGCTATCCTTGGCTGTTCAAGATAATTCTTGTTTGAGTTTGCATGATTTGTGTCAACAATGATTACAGGATTCTTAAAACCCTTTCCAAGGTACATGTCAGATAGTCGAATAAGATCCTCATAGTGATAGTTTGGAATGTTCTGGCCATATTGGTTTACAGCACCCCTTAAGATGCAATGGGCATAAGGATTTCCTGTGGTTCTTACCTCCCAGCCATTGTAATTGAATACATGGGGTGCCTGTGCAGCCAGTACAGAGTTGAGCATAACAGTGAGATCTCCGCTTGTGGGGTTCTTCATGCCAGCAGGGACATCAAGGCCACTGACTGTAAGCCTGTGCTGCTGGTTTTCCACTGACCTTGCACCTACAGCCACATAGCTGAGAATATCCTCAAGATAAGGGTAGTTTCCAGGGTAGAGCATCTCATCTGCTGCTGTGAGATGGGACTCACTGAATGCCCTGATATGCATCCTTCTGATGGCATAGATACCTTCCACAATATTAGGCTCCTTGAGAGGGTCAGGCTGATGTGCCATGCCTTTGTAGCCTATTCCAGTGGTCCTTGGCTTGTTTGTATATATACGTGGAATAAGAATCAGCCTGTCTTTGACCTCTTCCTGAAGCCTTGCAAGCCTTTGTACATATTCACAGACAGCATCTTCATCATGGGCAGAACAGGGGCCTATGATCAGAAGAAACTTATCCGAGGTTCCTTCAAAAACAGATTTTATCTCTTCGTCCCTTTTCCACTTTAACTCTTTGAGGGTATCACTTAAGGGACTTTCAGATAAAATCTCTTCTGGCAAAGGGATCTTTCTTATGTATTCAAAGGCCATGGAATATTTTAAACAGAAAGCCCTGGTGAAAGCAAATAGGAGGAGTAAGAAAGTATGTTTATAAAAGGATTAAAGAAAATGTTGATTTCTAACGATAAGACTTTAGTACATAGAATAATTTTGGTTGTCATATATTCATGAAACAGGTATACTATGCAGACATGAATAAAGAAACCACTATAAATGAGAGTAGTCTTGAGGTGATCAACTTAAGGGAAAAGTTGCGACTGTTCTCTGTTGAAAACAGACAGATTGATTCTCCTTACAGGATTAAGACAGAGGTGCTGAATGAGTTCAGGAATCGTTCAAGGGCAATCAATCTGATGACCACTGATAAACGGCTACTTGTCAGTAAGGTCATACACTTTGATGATAAATTCTTGTATGTCAGAATACCTATGGGATTCAGGATAGAGCCTGGTGAAAGTGTGATTGTCAGGTTTCCTGCAGATGAAAACAACTATATACTCCAGACGCTAGTGCATCAAATAAAGACCCCTGTCTTATGCCTTAGATTCCTTGATCCTCGTAAAGACAGGCGTTACCAGGCTCCTGAGAACCATCAGATCATTTATTCAATTATGGGCAATGACGAGCCCATACTCTTTGATAAGCGATTGTATGTTCTGAGGAAGACAATTGTAGAGGATGATTACAGTATATCACTGGAGGAATTGATAGGCAGGTTTGATGGTTTCAATGAAAAGGGTGAGATGATTTTCAGGGACATCAAGAGGTATACACCTGTGGAAACAATGGAAGGTGAGCTTATAAATATCTCCCGTGGTGGTGCCATGATTGCTGTGCATGATGAAAAAATAAGAAAACAGTCATTGATCTTTACAGAGAGTACAATCGAGCTTCCTGATAACAAGGATATGTTTTGTAGACTGAGATTGTTTGGTTATGTGTGTAATAACAATCCAGATAACACAATATGTATCAGGTTTCTGAAACGGATAGATACTCCATCCTTTGAGGATATTTTAAAGCACTGGGCAGAAGATCAAATGTGATCACCTTATATATGCCTCAGTAACGTACCTTCTCATCATCCGGTGTGAATTGAAATAATAGGCAATCATCCCTATTGCGTTTTTCATCATCTTTATCCAGACATCCCTTTTATCATAAAAGGTTGGAATTACAGAGGATTCCAATTTATTGTACAGGTCATCTGCGTCCTTCAGGGGATCAGATGGTTCATGGGGTGGTCCTCCTATGGACCAGCCTGTATAACCTTCTATATGACCTTCAATCCACCAGCCATCAAGGACGCTGAAATTTATAACCCCGTTGTGGGCTGCCTTCATACCGCTTGTGCCAGATGCCTCATAGGGCCTCTGTGGTGTATTGAGCCAGAGGTCGACTCCAGCGATTATCTTCAGTGCAAGGTCCATGTTGTAATTCTTTAAATAGACCAGTTTAATTCTATCACCAAGATGGTTTCTTATCTGGAAAATCCTTTTTATTAACTCCTTTCCTTGCAGGTCTCTTGGATGTGCCTTGCCTGCATATATCAACTGTATCCTGCCCTCTGCGATTCTCAGAAGACGTTCTATGTCTGTAAATATTAGATCTGCCCTTTTGTAGGAAGTTGCCCTGCGGGCAAATCCTATGGTCAGGATATCATGGGACATATTGGTGCCTGTGGTTTCGTTAACATAATCAATCAGTTCTTTTTTTACATCCATATGGGTTTGCCAGATCTCTTCAGAGGGTATCCTGCCAACCCTGACAAAGATCTCTGGTTCATTTGCCCATCCAGGAAGATACTTATCATAAAGTGTCTTGAACCTGTCATGTGTCCATGTATAGGAATGGACACCATTGGTAATGGCATGTATCACATAGCCAGGAAACATATCCTGGGAGACCTCTTTGTGGCGTTTAGCCACTCCGTTTATAAAATCACTCAGGTTCAGACCAAGGAGGGTCATATTCAGATTATCCTGACCACCAAATGTTTTGATTACATCAAGAGGAATAACCTCACACATTATATTCTTTACGAGGTCATAAGAAAATTTGTCATGTCCTGCTTCCACAGGTGTATGGGTGGTGAATACACATAATCTCCTGACACTTTCTGCATCCCATACAAGGCGTTCATCCCATACCTCTTCGATATCGCGTTTGTATCTCTTAAGAAGTTCAAGGGTCAGCAGACTGGAATGTCCTTCATTCATATGGTATTTCTTTATCTCAAAGCCTATTTCATCAAGCATCCTTACCCCACCAATACCCAGGACTATCTCCTGTTTCAAACGATAGGCATGGTCTCCTCCATAGAGGTAATGGGTGATTCCTCTGTCCTGCTCATGATTTTCTTCCAGGTCTGTATCAAGGTAAACGATGGGGACCCGTCCTCCTGTAACACTTTCAACAACATAAAGCCACGCCCCTATCTTTACCTCTCTCTCTTCAATAAATACACTCACTATATAGGGAAGTGGGGTCATTAAGGTATAAGGATCCCATTCGTCCGGGATCTCTATCTGATTGCCTTCATCATCTATCTCCTGCTTGAAATATCCCTTTTTTGTTAGTAATGTTACCGCTACCATGGGTATATTCAGATCAGCTGCTGATTTGATGGTATCACCTGCAAGCACACCAAGGCCTCCACTATAAGTGGGAACCTCACTTTTAAGCCCTATTTCCATGGAGAAGTAGGCTATCTTGGGTTCCTTTAAAAACTCTTTTATGATTTCCATCATGAATCCTCCCTGTTTATAAACAAAAAGGTACAAGTTGCAAATAACACGGAAAATGTTAATTAACCCCTCTATTACCTAAAGGACAGATTATATTATAACCTACTGGATAAAAAAGAATCTTTTAGAATATCATTAAAAGCCTATAGCTTTTGGTATTACATTCAGCAATATTTCATATGTTATCATAAATCTACTACTATGTCGCCAATAGAATACATATACTATCTCCTTTACAGACTACATCGCAGACATGGTCTGTCGAGACAGCGACGATTAAAGGGTAGAACCATAAGCGTGGGTAACCTTTCCCTTGGCGGCACAGGAAAAACCCCACTCGTAATAAATATTGCAAAAGAATCCATTAAAAGAGGATACAGGACGTGCATATTAACCAGAGGGTATAAGGGTAAATCTGGTGACAGTTTAATTGTAAGCAAGGGCCAGGGGCCAATAGTACCCTGGCAGAGTTGTGGCGATGAAGCCTATCTTATGGCCAGGAGAACCAAAGGGGTATGGATAGTAAAAGACAGCAATCGTTACCGGGGAGGATTAATAGCTGGTGAGAAGGATATTTATATCCTGGACGATGGTTTTCAACACTGGAGGCTTTATAGGGACATCGATATACTTGTAATTGATGCCTCAGATACTTCATATAAGGACAGGCTCCTGCCTCTGGGGCGCCTGAGAGAGCCTTTTGAAGAGATTCAAAGGGCGGATATTATAATTGTAAATAGAAGTGAAAATAAGTTGCCCCATTTAGAGGATATTATCAGAAGATTCAACAAGGAGGCATCAATCTTCTATTCCTTCATAAGCCCAGAGAGCTTGATAGGAATTGATGGAGTTGTAGAGGAGCTATCTTTTCTGAAAGGAAAGCGGGCATTGCTTTTTTCGGGCATAGGGAATCCAAAACAGTTCAGGGATTCCTTTTATCTGTTGAATACAAATGTAATAGGTACTCTGGAATTTAGAGACCATTTCGTGTATGATGATAAGGATATAGAAAAGATAATAAATCTGGCCAGTAAAAAAAAGGCTGATATAATTATCACTACAGAAAAAGATATTATAAAGTTGCATCAATATACGGATCTGTTTAAGGAAAAGGCCCTTTATGCCCTGAGAATAAACCTTGAAATTATGGATAAAAAATTTTATGATATATTATTTAACAGTATGAATGACCAATAAAGACAAAAAGCAAGGAGAAAACAATGGTACACTATATCAATGTCCGCACAGGCTCAAGAAATGAACTGGTTGATATTACAGATGAGGTTCAGGCTGTAGTTGAAGAAACAGGAATAAAAGAAGGGGTCTGTTATCTCTATGTGCCCCATACCACTGCTGCCATTACTATTAATGAAGGTGCAGATCCATCTGTTAAGGATGATATAATTAATACCCTGCAGAAATTAATTCCTCCTGGTGCAGGATATGCCCACATGGAAGGTAACGCAGACTCCCATGTGAAGTCAACAATTGTGGGAGCAACAGAGATCGTTTTTGTTGAGAACGGAAAATTGCTGCTTGGTACATGGCAGGCCATCTTTTTCTGTGAGTTTGATGGCCCCAGGCATAGAAGGGTTGCAGTAAAGGTTGTTGGTCAATAAAAACAATACCCCTCAGCAGTGACAAAGATAATCTCATTTTTCGATTGAGAAAAAAACTAAATCTTGTCACAGGATGCTTTGAGGAGAGCCTTTATCCATGCCAGGAATGATAACTCTGCATTGTGAAAATTGCTAATACTGCCAATCTCCTTCAGAGTGACCACCTTGTTTTCCTCATAATAACCTATATACCCGTAGAGTATTCTATCTTTAAGTATAGAAAACAGACAGTACCGTCGTTCTGGCATTATTGGATTGTCTCTTATTATCAGAAAGCCTAAGTTCTTTATCGGGTCTTTTTTGTGATCTATGGTCTCTGGTGTGGCATACAGAATCTTTAGATCAAATTCAAAGGCTTCATTAAATCTTTCTACTTCTCTCGGTATCTTGGAGAGAAAAAGTAAAAACCCGCTTTCTTCTTCCCAGATATGTGTATTTCTCTTATTTAGTGATCCTGTCCTTGTAAGGGGCTTCATAGAACACCTCCATTAATAAAATAAAGATTATAAAAATATTATAAATTATTGTATCTCATCTCTGTCCAGGATAAAAATTCCAACAGGAAAGAGAGCTATATTAAAACTCATTAAAAAAGTGCTTGACTTTTGGAATTTGATAATGCCATCATAGTATAGAGTTTCAGAAGTTTTTGTATGCTTAACAGGAGCCACAAAGACTTTTTTAG
>JALUSH010000118.1:14138-20727 GCA_027016675.1 Thermodesulfovibrio sp. | reverse complement strand
TTTTAGCTTTGTGGCTTTTTTATTGAGCAGCATCCTTTCTGATACTTGAGTTTACAATGGAAAGGAGGTTCAGGCATGACAAATGGAACAGTAAAGTGGTTCAACGATACCAAGGGCTATGGTTTCATTACCAGTGAAGATGGCATGGATGTGTTTGTTCATTATTCATCCATAGAGGGTAATGGCTTTAAGTCACTGGCAGAAGGCGATGAAGTGAGTTTCAGCATCGAGCAGGGCAGCAAAGGCCCAAAGGCAGTGAATGTTGTTAAAGTCTAATTGAAAATTAACAATTGACGCAGTTAAATTGAAAGCCCTTGCCTGGCAAGGGCTTTTTTATGCCCTTTTGACTAATGTAACAATTATTTTGCACAGTGGTGATGTTATAATAATATTCAAAGACCGATAAAATTTAACTTAGAGACGGCAGTGAAGAGTGCGATAGAAGAAGACATATTCGAGTATGTAAAGAGAATGAGGAGGAAGCTACATCAGTACCCTGAGCCTGCCTTCCAGGAATTTAAAACCGCTGAGATCATATCTGAAGAGCTGAAGAAACTCTCCCTCTGGCATAAAACAGGCATAGCAAAAACAGGCATTATTGCACGTCTTGACTCGCCTTATAAAGATTCTCCCACCATAGCATTAAGGGCTGATATGGATGCCCTGCCGCTTGAGGAAAAAACAGGTTTGCCCTACAGTTCACGTAACCCGGGCTATATGCATGCCTGTGGACATGATGGCCACATGGCCATGCTCCTGGGTGCTGCAAGGCTGTTGAAGACCACCGGGTATGATGCTACTGTGGTATTGATCTTCCAGCCTGCTGAAGAAGGAGGCGGAGGTGCAAGGGCTATGATAGAGGCAGGTGCTACTGATGATGTGGATATGATATTTGGCGGTCATATAGATATGCACTTCCCCCTGAACACAATTGCTATCAGGCATTACATGGATACATCCTATACAGATAGCCTGGAGATAAGGATAGTGGGCAGGGGGGGACATGCAGCAAGGCCACACGAAACAGTGGATGCCGTAGTGGTGGGGAGTGTCTTTGTTACCTCTCTGCAGACCATTGTTTCTCGTAGTATTGACCCCTTGAATCCCACTGTAATCAGCATTGGTAGTTTCCACGCAGGACGTGCCTATAATGCCATAGCTGATGAGGCTGTTCTGAGAGGCACCATAAGAACCACTGATAAAAAAACAAGAGAAACGGTTATCAACAAAATAAACCAGACTGCTTCATCCCTTGCCTCGCTGTACGGTGCTGAGATATATCTGTCTGTTCGCGAGGGATATCCACCTGTAATCAATCATCCTGTGGCATACAGGATTGCAAGACAGGCTGCAAAGGCTGTTGCAGGAGAGGACAATGTTCTCAGGGTAGAACAGCCAAGCATGGGAGGTGAGGATTTCTCTTACTATCTCCTTGAGGTGCCAGGGTGTTTTGTCCGTCTGGGTGCACACAATGAGATGTACCAGTTCATGCCTGCCCATAGTTGCCAGTTTGACTTTGATGAAAGGGTGCTAAAGACCGGTGCTCTTTTTTTCGCTGAGTTAGTAAAAAAAGCCGCTGTATATCTGAGGGAAGGTAGTGCTTCAGTTCACACCAAGTAAAGGGCCTACCATTGGTGTGGAATTAGAGCTCCAGATAATAGACAGGCAGACATGTGAACTGTTAAACATAGCACCACAGATACTTGAAGAGACGGAAAAAACCTACAGGAAAAGGATAAAGGAAGAGTTTCTCAAGTCCATGATTGAGCTGAATACAGATGTATGCGAGACTGTAACTGATGTGGAGATTGATTTGAGGAACTCTCTTGGGTATCTTGAGGAGATATTAGCCCCCATGAATGCCACCTTTTATTCTGCAAGCCTTCATCCCTTTGCCAGGGGCATGAACCAGCAGGTTAGTGACAATCCTCGTTATATGAAGATCATGGAAGAACTGCAGATAGTGGGCAGACGTTTTATAACACAGGGGCTGCATGTACATGTGGGTGTTGAAGACCCTGAGAAGGCAGTGAACATCACGAATGCCATCAGGATATACCTGCCCCTTCTGCTTGCCCTGTCGACATCATCGCCCTTTTATGAGGGAGAGGCCACAGGGCTTTACTCATACAGGACAAAGCTCTTTGAGGCACTACCAAAGGCAGGCCTGCCTGATTATATAGAAGGATGGCAGGGGTTTAAAAATCTTGTTAATGTCCTGCTCCGGGCAGGGTATATTGATTCTGTGAAGGACCTGTGGTGGGATGTGAGACCCCACCCAGAATTCGGAACCGTGGAGATACGCATCTGTGACATCCCCTGCAGATTAAAGGATATACTGTCCCTTACTGCCCTGATTCAGGCACTTGTGGTGTATATCGGGAGACTCCCTGCCCAGCCTGATACAAATATCCAGATACTCAGATTGAATAAATGGCAGGCTGCCAGATACGGGCTTGAGGGCCTGTTTGCCAATCCTGCCACTGGTACGTATCTTGGTATAAAGGAGGCGGTGCTGAACCTGCTTGTTATGCTCAGTGATGAAGCAGCACGGCTTGGTTCAAAGGATTATCTGAAGGGTATTCATGATATACTTTCCCGTGGTACAGGTGCACACATGCAACGAATATACTATTCCCAGACCAATGACTTCAAGGTGGTAATCAAAAGGCTTGTGGAGGAGTTCTATCAATGAAAGGTGCAGTTTCATCAGGACATCCCCTTACCACAGAGGCAGCAATAGAGATACTGAAAAAAGGTGGAAACGCCTTTGATGCCATGGTTGCAGCAGGTTTTGCATCTTCAGTAACAGAGCCTACGCTTACAAGCCTTGGTGGAGGTGGTTTCTGTCTTGTACACAGGGCCGGAGATGATGAGATGGTTCTCTATGATTTCTTTGTGAACACACCAGGGCTGGGTATTGATGATATAAAAAGACCAGAACTCATTCCTGTTGATCTGAAATTTAAATGCACTGTGCAGAGGTTCCATATTGGTATGGGCTCTGTTGCTGTGCCAGGGATGCTGAGGGGCCTGATAGATTGTTACTATGACCTCTGTAGGATGGATATGGATGATATTATAAAACCTGCCCTGAGATACCTCACTGATGGCGTGGCTGTTACAGAGCAGCAGATTTATCAGCTTGAGATCTTGAAGCCCATACTTACCTTCAGTGATTATGGAAGGGAGATATTCAGCCTGGGCAGCAGAGGAAGGCTTTTCAATCCCCTATTGAAGGAATTTTTTTCACTCTGTTCACCAGAGAGTTGGCTTGAGATATTCTATGATAGTGGAGCCAGGAGACTCCATGACATGATGCGGCAGCACAGGGCACTTCTTAGTTATGAGGATATGCAGAACTATAAGACTATAAAAAGAAGACCTCTCAGGTGTGCATACAGAGACAGTGAGATAATCACAAATCCACCTCCCTCCACAGGTGGTATGCTTATATGCGCAGCCCTCAGATATATGGACAGGCATGATTATCATACCCTTTCCAGACCAGAGAGGATGCTATTAAGGGTAAAGGCAATGGAGGAGATGTTTAATCTAAAATCTTCCACTGCTGGTACAACCCACATAAGTATAATTGATTCTGAAGGTAATGCAGCATCAATGACCACATCCAATGGCACAGGTTCAGGGTGCTTCTTTCCTGACACAGGTATTATGCTTAACAACATGATGGGTGAGGATGATCTTCATCCACAGGGTTTTTTCAACTCCCCACCTGGCATAAGGGTTGGTTCCATGATGTCTCCTGCATTTATCTGGAGGAACAATAAAACCTACGCCATACTTGGTAGTGGTGGCAGTAAGAGGATTCGCACAGCAATGTTCCAGGTCATTTCAAATCTGATAGATGAGGACATGATGGTCAGGGAGGCTGTGGAATCGCCACGGATACATCTTGATGACAAGGGGGTTTTGCAGATAGAAGCAGGATTCAATGAAGAGATAATCGGTTATCTAAAGGAGCACTACAGAGTGAATATCTGGTCTGAGAAGGATCTTTATTTCGGTGGGGTGCATACTGTGATGGCTGATTTCTCAGGTTGTGGCGATCCACGCAGAGGTGGGTGTTACAAAAGAATAGATTGAACGACCCTAAATTGCGTTTGACTCCTTTGTCAGGCAATGGGTATAGCCTTTTCACATTCCAATGCACCCCAGAAAGTCATTATGACTTTCTGGGTCCCCCTTCTCGACGGACATCCCTGTCCGTCAGCGAGGTGAAAATCAATTAAAGGTTCACCCTCCTGGTGAACCTTTAATTGATTTTCAAAATCCGTTCAAAGGCTATACCCATTGCCTGTTATTTTATAATGTTCTGTTTCCTATCGCTATTTACGGGGGAGGGGATAAAACTAAACGATCATTGTAGTGTAAGAGAATAAAACAATATGGTATAATTAGAATCTGGTAACTGGTAAAGAGGTTATTGGTTGTCTGTGGTGTCTGTTTCTTATTGTTTTTGAACGGAGAGGTGCCCGAGTGGTTGAAGGGGCACGACTGGAAATCGTGTGTAGGGGCTAAAACCTCTACCGAGGGTTCGAATCCCTCCCTCTCCGCCATTGTGTTCATAGGAATGTAGTTGCCTTTTCCATGCAGCCGGGCAGCAGCCCTGCGCACGGTGAGGGTGTGAACCCCGCCAGGTCCGGAAGGAAGCAACGGTAAGCACTCCGAGCCGGTGCCGCAGTAAGTTGTTGCCTGGCTGCATGGAGCAGGCAAAGAAGATTGAAAATTGAAGATTTGCGGTTGGAAGTCTATAACTAAATACTTATCACACAAAACGCAACACTAAATTATGAGTTATTTAGTACTCGCCAGAAAGTGGCGTCCCAGAAATCTTGACGAACTGGTTGGACAGGAGACGATCGGCAGGATTCTGAAAAATGCCATCCACCAGGACAGGGTTGCCCATGCCTATCTCTTTTCAGGTCCCCGTGGTGTTGGAAAGACCTCCACAGCGCGCATTCTGGCCAAATCACTGAATTGCGTTGATGGCCCCACAGTACTGCCCTGTGAGGTTTGCCCTTCCTGTAGGTCCATAACCGAGGGCCACTCCGTGGATGTGATGGAGATTGATGGTGCATCAAACAACAGTGTGGATGATATACGAACACTTCGTGAGGGTATTAAGTATGCTCCCTCTGCAGGCCGGTTCAAGATATACATAATCGATGAGGTGCATATGCTCAGTCAGTCTGCCTTTAATGCCCTGCTCAAGACACTGGAGGAACCTCCTGCTCATGTAATCTTTATACTTGCCACTACCACACCCCACAAGGTTCCAGTGACAGTGCTTTCCCGATGCCAGCACCTTCCTTTCAGAAGGATATCACCGGATAGTATGCGGATACAGCTTAAAAGGATTGTTCAGGCAGAGGGGATAGAGATTACTGATGAGGCATTGGATATGATTATAAAGGCCTCTGATGGTGGAATGAGGGATGCTTTAACGCTGCTTGACCAGATACACTCCTTTACTGACAGGATAACAGAGCGGGACATAAGGGATATCCTGGGTCTGAGTGATGTTGATCTTGTAGTAGAGCTTTCAAAGGCCATTATTCGTTCAGACAGGAAAAAGGTCTTTGAAATAGTCCAGTCTCTCTATAACAGGGGGACGGATTTCAGAACCTTTATGCAGGATCTCCTTGCCCTTTTCAGGGAACTTCTTGTTGCAAAGGTTACAGGTCGTATCCAGGGGAATCTTTCAGTAAATGAAGCTGCATTTATAAAGGAGATATCCCCTTCTGTGACAGAGGAGGAGCTTGCCCTATTGCTTTCTGAACTTATAAGAACAGATGCTGATATCAGAAGTTCCTTCAGCCCCAGAGTTGCCCTTGAGATGGGACTTATAAGGGCTACCCTGCTTGAAGATTTACGGCCTGTGGGAGAGATCATAGAACGATTAAAGAACCTTCCTGTCAATGAACTGCCAGTGGAGTTTTCAACTTCAGACAAAACAAACAGTGAAAACAATATACCTGCTCCAGAAGAGGAAAGGGAAAATTCCTCAGAGATGAAGGAGACCCGGGCAGATATTGATGAACCTGTAGATCCCTCGGATGCTGAGCAACTGTGGGCAGAGGCTGTATCATGTATCGAGGAAACCAATCCTCTGCTTGCATCAAAACTGATACATGCCCAGCCCATAGTGGAGAATGAAAAATTAATACTCCAGTTTAATGGAGGTCACAGGGTCTTTGCAGAGTCTCTGAAGAAAGATATACAGAAGTTGTACTCACTTCTGATGGAGGTGAAACCATTTAATCAAAGCAGGATCAGTTCAATAGAGATTGTTTCCAATAAAGGGAAAAGGAATATAAAAAAAAAGGAACCCAATAAAGAAACAGAACTGACCCCAGAGGAGTTAAAGGTTATCGAGGCCTTTGGGGCAAGAATCATTGAGAGGAGGAAGACAGATGTCTAAAAAAATGCTTAGTGATATTATGAGGCAGGCTCAAAAACTTCAGCAGGAAATGGCAAGAGTACAGGAAGAGGTCAAGTCCAGGACAGTGGAGGCCACGGCTGGTGGAGGCATGGTAACTGTTGTTGCCAATGGTGCAGGTGAGAT
>JALUSH010000118.1:0-14128 GCA_027016675.1 Thermodesulfovibrio sp. | reverse complement strand
CAGGAGATGATGCAGACAGAAATGGCAAAGCTAACAGGTGGGCTTCAGCTTCCAGGCCTTGGGGGGCTTGGAGATATTCTGGGCAAATAGGTGTTATGAAGGGACTTATCGAGAGACTGACTGATGAGCTAACAAGACTGCCAGGTATTGGCAGGAAAACCGCTCAGAGGCTTGCCTATTTTATTCTTGCCATGCCAGAGGAGGAGGCGAAGGCCATAGCACGGGCAATTGTGGATGTGAAAGAGAAGGCACGATTCTGTAAGCGCTGTTTTAATATAACTGACCAGGAACTATGCCATATCTGCACTGACCCTGGCAGGGACCACACAAGGATATGTGTGGTAGAGGAACCAAGTAATGTTCAGGTTATAGAGCGTACCAATCAATACAGGGGACTCTATCATGTCCTACTTGGTGCCCTGTCTCCCATAGATGGGGTAACTCCTGACCGTCTTAAGATCCAGGAACTGAAGGAACGAATAGCACAGGGAGGCATTGAGGAGGTTATTATTGCCACAAATCCCAATACAAAAGGTGAGATGACAGCACAGTATATAAAAGAACTCCTCTCTCCCTATGGAGTCAGGATATCAAGGATTGCCTATGGTCTTCCCATGGGAGGTGATATTGAATATGCAGACGAGGTGACCCTCAGCAAGGCGCTTGAAGGCCGGAGGATTATTTCATAACCCGCCTGATATACCCTGTCTCTTTACCATATGAAAATGGGCCCACAGCAGCACTCCCATTGTTACGGGAAGCCAGAGGATATGAAAGCTGTAGAATCTGATGAGGGTATTTCCGTCCACTTCTGTGCCTCCACGTAAGAGATAGAGGAGATACTTTCCTATATAAGGGATTGTACCTGCCATGGATGTGCCCACCTCGGTTGCCCAGTATGCCTTCTGGTCCCATGGAAGAAGATAGCCTGTAAAGCCTGATGCAAATGCAACAACAAGTGTGCAGACCCCTACCACCCAGTTCAGTTCCCTGGGAGGACGGTATGCCTTGTAGAGGATGACCCTCAGGGTATGAAGGATTATGAAGATAATCAGCAGGTTTGCTGACCATTTATGCACACCTCTTATAAACCAGCCCAGCCTGACCTCCCTGGTAATACGTACTATGCTTTGAAATGCCTCATCCTGAGATGGTACATAATAGATTGTGAGGAGAGCGCCTGATATAATAAGACACAAAAACAACACAAAGGCAACCCCACCGAGACAGTAAAGATAATTTATTCTTTCATTAAGAGGTCTCTGAAGGAACCTGCTGTGTGGTGCCTTTACACCAAAGCGGGAATCTATCCAGTCGAATATTCTGCCCATCAGACCTTTAATCCAATATAGAGTTTGCCCTCTGAAATCCTGTAAGGTAGTCTTGTTAGCGGAGCAGGAGGAGGTCCTGCCAGGACCTTTCCTTCTATGTCATACCTGCCGCCATGGCAGGGGCAGAGAAACTCCTGTTTCCTTCTGTGCCAGTTAACAAGACATCCAAGGTGTGTGCATACCGGAGAGAGCACAAAAACTATATCATTATGATTTACCACGAATGCCCTTGTGTTAAGCACCCTGTTCTGACGTTTGTATTTGAAGGTTACTGTTTTCACTCCCCTACGGGGAATCTCCTCCTCATCCATAACAGGAAAGTATCTTATAGCACGCTTTTTGATCTTAAAGGGATAGCTGAATAATAGGGCAATCGCTCCTGTTACGATGCCTGCAGTGGTAAAAAATACCTTGATGGCAGTTGATAGAAAGGCCCTTCTGTTCACATCTCTCGGGAGTTCAGAGCCTCCTTTAATTCTCTGCCAGGCTTGAAGTGTATCACCCTCCTTGGAGGAACCTCTACTTGTTCGCCTGTCTTTGGGTTTCGTGCCTGTCTGGGCTTTCTTGTTTTTACCTTGAAGTTCCCAAAGCCCCTCAGTTCTACCTTTTCTCCTTTCATGAGTGCTGATTTAATGGCATCAAAGAAGGTCTCCACTATTATCTCTGTCTGTTTTCTGGTGTAGCCTTCCAGCTCTTCATAAACCTTCATAATAAGCTCTGACCTTGTCATACACACCTCCTTTTATTTTAAATAGAGAAGATATTTAACACTTATAGTGGTATCCAGAAGGGTCTTGTACTGTTCTGCTACCTTTCCTGTGAGATAATCAAGAATAGAAGGTTTTTCTTTCTTTTCCACAATATGGGGTTCTCCCTTAATACCACCAAGTCTTGCAGCCTCTCTGATGGCATCCTCTATGTTCCCAATCTCATCAACAAGACCTATCTTCTTTGCCTGCCTGCCTGTAAATATTCTGCCATCAGCTATACTCTTTACCTTGTCATAGGGGAGTTTTCTTCCCTCTGCAACTGCTTTTATAAACTGGTCGTGAACATCGTCAAGAACTCCCTGGAGTATCTTTCTTTCTTCCTCTCCTATTCCCCGGAAGACAGAGGCAAGGTCCTTATGCTTGCCACTCTTGATCACCTCTGTCTTTATTCCCACCTTGTCCATTAGACCCTTCAGATTCGGTATCTCCATTATAACACCAATTGAGCCTGTTATGGTTCCTGGATTTGCATATATCTTTGTGGCTGGAGCAGATATATAATATCCGCCTGAGGCTGCAAGGGCTCCCATGGAGACCACTACTGGTTTGTTCTTTCTGAGTTTTTTTACCTCTTCAAATATCTCCTGTGATGGTGCAACAGCACCGCCCGGGCTGTTTATCCTGAGAACCACAGCCTTTACAGAAGGGTCCTTGGAATACTCCTTGAGCTGATCTATTACAGGCTGGGAGCCAATAATGGTACCCTCGATCCGGACAATTGCCACTCTGTCTACAAGGGGTACCCTTTTACCAATTACTGAAAGGGCAACACTTAAGACAATCAAGACAAAGATTAGAATGCTTATTATCAAACAGGCCTTTTTCATTGACTATGATTCTACATGCTCGATGGTTTTTAGATTTAGCATGCTGAGGCCTATCTTTCTGTTTTCAAGATCAATCTTTATAATCCTTGCTATAACCTCATCTCCTTCCTTGTATACCTCCTCAGGTCTTTTATTGCCTGTGTTAATCTCAGATGTATAAATCAGGCCCTCTACAAAGTCTTCTATCTCAACAAATATCCCATACTCGCTGAATCTTATTATCTTGCATTTTACCTCATCTCCAAGGTGGAAACGTGAAGGAATCTCTTCTATCCATGGGTCAGGCTGGAGTTGCTTGAGTCCAAGCGCCATCTTTTCCTTTTCTGGATCAAGATGAAGTACAACAGCCTCTATCTTCTGCCCTTTTCTCAATACCTCGGAGGGATGTCTGATATGTCGTGTCCAGGAAAGATCAGACACATGAAGCAGTGCATCCACTCCTTCAGGCAATTCAACAAAGGCACCAAAATCTGTTATGCTCCTGACCCTTCCTGTAACCTTCTGTCCAACCCTGTAGCGCTGGGCTACCACTTCCCATGGTTTTGGCTTTAGCTGCTTCAGTCCAAGGGATATTCTTTTGTTCTGAGTGTCTATATTCAGTATCTTGGCATCTATATAATCACCTATCTCCATATAATTGGATGGATGTTTGGGTCTGCGTGACCAGTCCATTTCTGATACATGGATAAGCCCCTCTACACCCTCTTCAAGCTCGATGAAGGCTCCATAATCTGTAAGACTTACCACCTTACCACTTACTATCTTGCCAGGTGAGTATCTGTCTTCAATACTTAGCCATGGATCAGGTCTTTTTTGCTTGTATCCCAGTGTTACCTTTTCAGTGTCTTTATCAAAATTAAGTACAATTACCTCAACCTCCTGTCCAATAGAGAATACATCCGATGGGTGCCTAACCCTGCCCCATGAGATGTCTGAGATATGTAAGAGTCCGTCAATACCTCCCAGGTCTATAAATACGCCATAATCTGTTATATTTTTTACAACACCTTTTAGAAGTGCCCCTTCTTTTAATTGTTGCAGAGTCCTTTCCTTGAGTCTTGCCCGTTCTTCCTCAATCACCTCTCTACGCGAAACTATTATGTTGGTAAGCTTGTTATTGAATTTCAGTACCTTTACCAGTATCCTGTCACCAACTATCTCATCAGGATTTTTAAGGGGTTTTATATCTGTTTGCGAACCTGGCATAAAGGCCTTTACACCATTTATTTCAACCCTGTAGCCTCCCTTGATATGTTCTTTTACTATTGCTTCAACAGGGGTGTTATGTTGCTGTGCCTCCTGCAGCAGATTAAGTAATTTTAATCGTTTTGCTTTATCAATGGAGAGTGAAACCTGTCCTTCAGAGTCGATCCTTGAGAGAAAGACCTCTATCTCAGTGCCTTCTTTTAATTGAGAGAGTTCTTCCTCAGTAAACTCCATGACAGGGATAAACCCCTCGGACTTGTATCCTATATCAACTACAATACTATCAGGTCGTATGGATACAACCTTTCCTTTTACAATACTTCCTTCCTCAATTTCAGGAATCGTCTCTGTGAGAAGTTCCTGGAGTTCCTTTTCCTGTGTTTCCATTATCCGATAGACCTCCTCTATAAAAATTAAAGAATCAATCTTTACTGCTCAGATATTCAAGCCGGTCTCTTATCTCCTGGATTATCCAGTCAGGCGTTGAGGCACCAGCAGTAATGCCTGCCTTCTTGATACCTTTAATCCATTCAGTATTTATCTCATCAGCAGTTTCTATATGGTAGGTTCTTACACCTATCCTCTGACAAAGACGGGCAAGCTGCTTTGTGTTGGCACTGTTCTTTCCACCTATTACAAACATTACCTCTACCTCACCAGCCAGTTCTTCTGTTTCTCTTAATCTCATGGCTGTGGAATTACATATAGTATTATAAACTTTTACCTCCTTTGCTGTCTCTACAACTCTTGAGACCACCTCCTTTAATCTCTCCAAAGGCTGGGTGGTCTGTACCACTATGCCCACCTTCCTGCCCGGTTTTTTGATCTCCTCAGCATTTTTTACAACGAGCGTATCAGCTCCGGCATAGCTTACAATGCCCTTTACCTCGGGGTGATCCCTGTCACCCAGTATTATAACCCTGTATCCTTCCTCTTTCAGAAGTTTAGCATATTCCTGGGCCTTTTTTACAAATGGGCATGTGGCATCAATTACATTTATTCCCCTCTCCTGTATTTTTTTGTAAATATCCTGGGGGATACCGTGAGTTCTGATGAGCAATAGATCAAACTTATGAGTGTCTTCTATTTTTTCTATAGGTATCAGTCCCCTGTGGGCAAGCTTCTGAATAACCTGAGGGTTATGGATAATGGGGCCAAGGGTAGCAGCCTTTCCACTATGGGAGTTGGCTGCCTTGAAGGCCATATCCACTGCCCTTTTTACTCCGAAACAGAACCCTGCTGTCTCTGCAATCAGTATCTCCATAATTAAGACCTCTTAAAAATTAAATTTATAGAATAAAGACCATTCATTGGATAGGTGGGTATTGGCTTTGAGCGGTTTTCAGGCAATCTACAGACTTCACCTGGATGGTGAAGTCTGTAGATTGCCTGCCTCGGAGACAGGCATCCTGCCTGTCGAGAATGAGCGGTAAAGCCAATACCCACCTGTCCAGACCTGCCTGATTCAATAGGTAAATCGAGAAAGACATTGCTAGTGATTCTTTAATTGCCGTATTCTTTCCATAATCTCTTCCGTTAATCTATGCTGATAATCCCTTGTGCTCTCATCAGTTTTTATCTCTAAAGGAGGGCCAAAGGTTATTCTTACCTTTGACGGACGTATAAACTTTGCACCCTTTGGCAGTGCCCTGTCTGTACCTTCAATAAGCGCAGGAACCACAGGAGCCTTACTCATGGCAGCAATCACGGCTACTCCACGCTTTCCACCACCAATATCTCCATCCTTGCTCCTGCCACCTTCAGGGAATAGTACCAGCACCTTACCATTCTTTAGTAACTTCACAGCGTTCTTTATCGTTGATGGTTTTGGTGATTCCCTGTCCACAGGAATCGAGAAACTTCGTACAAACCATCCAATCAATGGATTTTTAAAGAGTGATTCCTTGGACATAAAGTATGTCTGTCTTTTCATGGATATTCCAATTAAAGGGGGGTCTAAATAGCTCAGATGGTTTGAAGCTATAATAACCCCCCCTGATTCAGGGATATTATGTTCACCCTTCACCTCGCTACAGAACAGTATTTTATAAAATACAGTAAATAAAATCTTGAAAAGGTAGTAAATGACCTTCTCCTTCAGTCCATCCATACAATATATATTACATTCAGGCATCAGAGTTGAGATGTCTTATGATTCTATTCAGGGTTTCCTCGATAGTCAGATCAGTTGTATCAATGTAAACTGCATCCTCAGGCACCTTGAGTGGTGCAATAGCCCTGCCCGCATCCCTTTCGTCGCGGTTTTTTACATCTGTGAGTGCCTCATCAAGAGTAACGGGCTTTCCCATCTCTTTTAACTGATGGTATCTTCTTTTTGCTCTTTCCTCCATAGAAGCTGTCAAAAAGAACTTCTTCCATGCATGGGGAAAGACAACTGTGCCCATATCCCTTCCTTCCGCCACAGTATCATGTTTTTCAGGAAATCTGCGCTGGATATCAAGCAGGAATTCTCTGACCATGGGCCTTGCAGAGAAGACAGAGGAGTAATGCCCTATCTCAGGGGTGCGGATCTCATCCGAGACATCCTCCTTGTTTATATAAACCCTTCCATTGGAAAACTCGATGTTTAACTCCTTGAGCACCTTGCGTAGTTCATCGTCAGATATACCCTCATTGTAGCCCCTTCTTCTCAAATAAAGTGCTACTGCCCTGTAAAGGGCACCTGTATCAAGGTACTGAAAGCATAGTTTTTGGGCAAGCCTTTTTGCCAGGGTGCTTTTCCCTGCACCAGAGGGTCCGTCTATGGTTATTACCTTTTTCATAGGGATACAGATTTATCAGGACGATTATGATAATACATTTGTTTACTCAAATTATAAAAGATACTGGCAAACACCTCAAGTTGTCATTCTGAACTTGTTTCAGAATCTCTAAAAAGGAGACTCTTAAATAAATTCAGGGTGACAAGCATTAACATTTTCAGACAACCCGCGTATTTATAGAACTATTATACAATATCTTTCAGGGTAGTTTCCCTTTTTATCAATGCCTTGATGAGCCACTTCTGCACGTCCTATCTATATAATAGAGCATATCTGCAATGCTCGGGAAATTTTAAGTGCCTATTTCTTAACAAACCCAGGGCATCCTTCATACCCCTTACAACCTGCCTTTCGAAGCTTGCAGTCTTTATTGATACACGTTGTTTTTGTTTCTTTTCTCTTATTCTTGGTGCTCTTTTTCATTTTTGGCATAAAGATAACCCTTGATGACAATGTAAAAACCAAATCCAGCTGTAACTAAAAACCGCCACTCCTACTGAAACCTTATCGCTGGATTTGGATAAAAGTTAATACCATAAGGGCTTAACAACACTATGATACCAAAACTTCCACCTGAAATTACCGATTGCCATAGACTCATTCAAACCCTTACTTCATCACCCTGCGCAGGGTTTTAGGGAATTTCTGTTGATAGTTTCCCTCCGAACGTTTAGGATAGGTGAGCAGTTCAGTCAATGCCCACCTGTCCTACAATACCTTCTCTATCATTAATCGTTATTGCCAGGTTGAACCATTTACTGATTCTGTTTTAACATAGAGAGAAGATTGGCCATGACAAAAGAAGACAAAACCAATAATACAAAAAAGAAGAGCTTTTATCCTGATTATCTCTTTGAGATAGTGCTGGTGATATTTTTTACCCTTGAGTTAATAACCATTCTTGCTATTCTTTGGCCTCCCAGGATAGGCAGATTGATTGATTTTACCGCACCTTATCAACCAAAGCCTGAGTGGTATTTCCTCTGGCTTTATCAGTTGATTCGTTATTTCCATGGTAAATGGATATTTGTTGGAACTGTAATTGTACCTATTCTAACTATATTACTGCTCTTGTATATCCCGTGGATAGATAAAACAAGATGGGGACGTCAAAAGGTCTTAATTATTACAATGGTGCTGTTTTTTGGCTTCATTATACTGACAATCTTACCCCTGTTATGAAGGATTAAATGGGAAAGGTTTTATTGATACCTCCAAAACTGAACCTTATAGAGTTTCTGGCTAATCTGATTTATAATGGGCGTTCAGACTACTCGGATAGTATAGTGGTTTTTCCTGGCAGAAGACCTGCCCATTTCTTAAGAAAAGAACTCGCTCGAAGAGTAAAGAAAAGCTTTATACCTCCAAAAATATTCTCGATGGATGACTTTATAGATTATGTATATGAAAGAGAACTGGGAATAAAGGATAAAAAGATCAGCAGCCTTGACGCACTTGCCATGCTCTATGAGATACATCGAAGTAGTTCAATCCCACTGGGTGGAAAGAGTTTCCTGAAAGTAGAAGATTTTATAGGAATAGGCTTGCGGCTCTTCAGGGACTTAGAGGAGTGTCTTATCGAAGATGTTAAACCGGTAAGTCTCAGTTCACTGGATATCTCAGCCTTTGGTAAGGGCTACTTTGAAACAGAGAACAAGATCCAGACCCTTTCTTTCATTTACAGGAAATTCTATGAGGAACTAAGAAGACAGGGGCTTTCCACACGTTCCATGAGATACAGGAGGGTATCTGAAAGTGACCTGAGTTTAGAAAGAAGAAGAGGCATAATCCTGTCAGGTTTTCTACTATTGACAGAGACGGAAAAGAGGATATTTAAAAAACTCCTTGACCATCCTGCAACAACTATTATCTTTCAGGATATAGAGGTAATCAGGGAACAGTTGAAAATATTTGAGCCTGTTGAGGTTGTTGATAGCATAGATGATGATACAGAAGTGGATATCTCTATTTATAAAAGCCCTGACAACCACGGTCAGGTGTTCGTACTTGCTGAAAGGATTAAGGAACTCAAGGAGTCTCACAGAGCAGACGAGAGGACTGTTGTTGTCATGCCAGGGGTTGAACTACTTATGCCTCTGTTACATTACTGTTTGAGCATGCTTGATGAAAGGGAGTATAACATATCCATGGGTTACCCTCTCTTCAGAACACCTATCTTTGCCTTTTATGAAGCTCTCATAGAGGTTATCAGTTCTACTGTGGATGACAGGATTTATGTCCCTTCATATATCAAATTTGTTCTTCATCCGTACACAAAGAATATATATTTCACCTCTGGAGGTGAAAAGAGAGAGGATATCACGAGGATACTATTTCATTTCATAGAGGAGGAACTAAAGGAGCGAGGGATTGTGTTTGCCCTGCTTAAGGATATCGAGGGGCTCATAGATAATATATTTAAAGGAGACAATGAAGAATCTGAGCTCTCTTCAATCAATAGGGATAGACTGAGGGAACATATAAGGAGTATTCATTCCAATACCATCTTGAAGTTTATGGAGTTTACAGATGTGGCAGACCTGGCGAAGAAATCATCTGAGGTCCTCATGTATATCTATCATAATAGTACTGCCTCTCACCATGCCTTTTTCTATCCCTTCAGTGAGGGATTCCTCAAGGCCTTTGATGAGCTTGAAAACTCCCTTTTCAGAACCGTAAGATTTGATTCCACAGCAGGTTATTTTAACTTCTTTAAAAAATACATAAAGACCCATACCATCCCTTTTGAGGGGACCCCGGTTAGAGGAATACAGGTTCTGGGGTTTCTTGAGACAAGAAATATAAAGTTCGACAGGGTCTATTTTCTCAATCTCAACGAAGGCATTATCCCTGAGGGCAAGAATGAGGATTCTTTGATACCTCAGAAGATTCGGGAGATTATTGGGCTTTCAACATATAAAAAGAGGGACACTCTCACAGGTGCATATTTCGATCTCCTCATTAAAGGTGCAAAAGAGGTACACCTCTTTTATGTGGAGAATGACAAGACTGAAAAGAGCAGGTTTATTGAAAAGCTTATCTGGGAGAAGGAAAAACAGATAGGGGTTGTAGATTCAGATAGATTTGTTAAGCCTATAAGATACGAGATAAGGCTGGATAACCAGATTCCTTCATCTATCAAGAAGTCAGAAGAAGTTATTGATGTTCTCAGGGAATTCCAGTTCAGTGCTACCTCTCTGGATGATTATATCAAATGCCCTGTGCGTTTTTATTATCGTTATGTATTGCGACTTAGTGAAAAGAATGAGATAACTCCTGATCCTGACAGAAGGGATGTAGGGATAATCGTTCACCAGATACTGGGAGAGTTCTTTAAGCCAATAACAGGTGTTACACTGAAGAAGGAGCATCTTGATATCAATCGAATCCATGACATTGTGGACAGAGTCTTTGAAAGACATTATGGAAGGCACATAACTGGCGCGTTTTATCTTATCAAAAGGCAGGTAAAGAAACGTATGGCTGACCTGATCAATGACTATTACAGGACAATGATAAAAAAGGGCATAGAGATACGGACCATTGCCACTGAAAAGTTATTTAATATAGAATTTCATGGTTTCAGGCTCAAAGGTATCATTGACAGGATAGAGATGAGACGCCTGATAGGAGATGGAGAGAGAATCATGCTTATTGATTATAAGATTGCCTCTTCTGAGAACCATTTGAAAATAAGATTCAATAATCTGAAAGATGCTGACAGAAAAACATGGTCAGATTCTATTGGGTCTATCCAGATACCTCTTTATATGCTTCTTTGCGAGGGAATCTTTGATATTCCAGTGGAGGGGCATTATCTCCTTCTTGGTAAAGGCAGGTTAGACGAAAGGGCTGAAGTGAAAGTTATTAATACAGAGGATGAATTTAATATAATAAAAGTTATAATCAGGAAACTCCTGGAGGAGTTATTTGACCCTGATGTAGACTTTTTTCCTACCACTGATATGCGTAAAAACTGTCCTGAATGCTTATACCAGGATGTATGTGGAACACAATGGATAAAGGGATACGCTTATTAAGGATAATTCTTATTCCTTTATTGCTTGTCCTTGTCACCTGTGCAGTAAATCCTGTTACAGGCAGGTACGAGTTCATGCTTGTATCAGAATCCGAAGAGATAAATATAGGTAGAGAGGCAGCACCGTCCCTGAAATGGTCCTATGGTGGGGAGTACAGGGATGAAAGACTGAAGAGGTATCTTGAGAAAATAGTGAAGAAGATCTGGAAAAACTCTGAAAGACCCTATCTCCCCATGACCTTTGTTATACAGAACACTTCTTTGCCGAATGCCTTTGCACTGCCCGGGTATGTGGCAATCACAAGGGGTCTTCTTGCTGAGCTGGACAATGAGGCTCAATTTGCAGCAGTAATAGGTCATGAGGTGGGCCATGTAATGGCAAGACATACTGCTGAAAGGATTACCCTTGGCACATTACAACAATTCGGTCTTCTGGCAGGCAGTATAGCGCTGGGTGGAAAATCCGGTGGACAGGCACTCCTCAGGGTTGGTGCCATTGGAAGTAGCCTCCTGCTGTTGAAGTTCGACAGATCCCAGGAACTTGAAGCAGACCGTCTTGGTGTAAAGTACATGGCAAGGCTTGGTTATGACCCTTATGAGGCCATCAGGGCACATGATCGGCTCGAAGTTGCCATTAATAAGTATCTCAAAAACCTTGGCAAGAAAAGGAGAGAGGACAATTTTCTGAATGCCATTCTCTCAACACATCCCAGGGAGGAAGTAAGAAAGGAAGAAATGCTGCAGATGATAAGACAGCTACCACATTACAAAATAAGAGGAGATGGTAAAAACAGAAAGGTCTTTCAACAGGCAATCAGAGGGCTAAAGAGGATCAATAGGGTCTATTTTATTTATGACAGGGCTGTCCTGTATTACAATAAAAACAAGATAGACAGGGCTGAATTACTCCTGAAGAAGGCTATAGAGAAGGCAAACAGAGAGGCACCTTTCTATAATCTCTATGGAATGATTGAATACAAAAAGGGTGAATATAAAGAGGCAGAGAGGTATTTCATAAAGTCCCTCTCCATCTATCCTGACTATCAACCTGCCTTTTATGGTCTGGGGCTTTTAGCTTTAAAAGAAAAAAGGTATTATGAGGCTGTTAATAGATTTAAAAAAAGCCTGCGGCTTTTCCCTGACCATGCCTATTCACACTTTGGTCTTGGTAAAGCATATTTTAATTTGAACCGATATAGAGCTGCTATCCCTCATCTCAGAGCCTTTGCATCAGTAGCGCCAAAAAACCCCGAGGTGCATGGATTGCTGGGGATATGTTATGAAAATACAGGAAACATAAGAGCTGCAATAAAGGAATATTCATTGCAGGTGCGCATTGATCCCTATTCTGAACTTGGCAGATATGCCCAGCAAAGGCTGTTTATTTTGAGAGGGATCTATACAAGATAGAGAAGAACCTTACAGAAGACCATCCCCCTTCAAGGATGTAGATTGAGATAAAGGTATTCAACGTTTTTAAGGTGTGGTAAAATATCAGTGGTGTCCAAAAATAATCTCGCGTGGGTGAGTAGATGGAGGTCGTTTTAGGGATTGTCATGCCGAACTTGTTTCGGCATCTCGGAGAACCGCGTTTAAATTATAGGGGCTGAGATGTTACTTTCCGGTGTTGCCTTTGCATTTTGTTACATAGTCTAATATAATAATCCTGCAGGTATTGAAATGGCGCGTTTACGTATTGTCAAAATAGGAGGGTATTCATTCCTCATCTGCCTGAAACATGGGCTGTGGGGAAGTAAGATGAGATGGATCGGTTCAAAGACTGGCAGGAGGGAGATTATATTGCCTTTATCGTTGATAAAGCCCTTGCCGGACTTGCCACTGTTACCGGATTGCCTTTTAAATCTGAAGAGGTTATATGGGAAGAAGATCTCTATCAATATAGAATCCCGATTAAGTTTCTTCATGTTCTGTCCAGAGAAGATAGAGTGCCTATCCTGGGAGAGGTTAGAGATGTCTTAACAAGTGCCTTGGGTCCAAGATATGGATGGGGTTTGCGCAATCAACAACTTTTAGAAGGCCCAAAGGCAGAAACAATAATAGAAGTTATCCGCTCACGACCAAATAGCATTTCTCAGATAGAATCAAAGATAGATCAATTCATAGATGAGGCAAAACAACAGGAAAAGACTATTTCAGCTACAAAACAGAAAAGAAGACATACAAAGAATGAGATTTTAACTACAGAAACAGAATTCAAAAGTCCCGAAAATGAATCGGCTCATTCAATGGCTCAGGCTGCGCTTATTAAATTAGGCATAGCCACAGGTTGCAGGGTCTGGATTGCCTCAAATGACAGAGGGCGGCTTTTCCAGGGGAAACCTTTAGGCGAGGGCTGTTTGCCTGAACTTCCGAGTATGGGATTAAACGATGAAGCTATCCGCCGCATCTCTTTAATAGATATCTTATGGCTCCGTCAGAATGCACCAATATGTGCCTTTGAAATTGAAACCACAACCTCCATATATTCTGGCCTTTTAAGAATGGCAGATCTTCTTGCAGTTGTTCCTGCTTTAAATATCAAGTTGTTCATTGTTGCCCCTTCTACAAGGCAGGACAGGGTGATGGCAGAGATAAACAGACCTACATTCAGAAAAATAGGGCTTAATGAATACTGCAAGTTTATACCGCTGGAAGAACTTCAATCATTACTGAAAAAAATACAAGGCATGGAAGGGCATATACAACACACCATCATTGATGCTATTGCAGTGGAGGTGGATGAGGATGAGTAAGGGAATCAATTCATATGAATCCATGGAACTGGTTTTGCCTGATCATTCTTTGACAAGCAGACAGGTACAAGTTGTAACTGATTATAGGTCAGACTGTCCGATTTTGAGAATACACGGTTCGGTTCAGATAATTTCACCTGTAGGCAATTTTGAGAAAGGATTTTCAGCAGAAACACGGGCATTTATTTATAGAGGGAATATATAGGAGGTTAACCTTACAGTTGCATAAAAATCAAGGTAAGGATATCCAGCTATCATATGTAGAGGATAATTCAATTTGATATCATGACTCTTTCACAATCCGTGCTTTGTAAAATAACATAACCAGAGAAAAAGTATGGTGCATAGAAAGCAAATTATAGAGGATATCAGAAAAATAACATTTGGTATCGGTATTGATACCACAAATTGGACAGAAG